>JBCBDF010000282.1:0-3209 GCA_038529875.1 Pseudomonadota bacterium
TCGAGGCGATCGGCACCGCGCTCGGGCTCGACAATTCGCGCATTCAGTTCACACCGGACCTGATGCCTGGCGATATTCTTGGCTCAGAGGTGCTTGATGAAGGCGCTGATGGCAGCCGCGCGTTTCGCTTCATCAAAGGCCCGATCTTCACCTCGCTCCTGATGGCCGATGAGATCAACCGCGCCTCGCCGCGCACCCAATCAGCGCTTCTTCAAGCCATGCAGGAAAAGCATGTGACCGTCGCCGGTGTGCGCTACGATCTTGCTGCGCCGTTCCATGTTCTGGCGACGCAGAACCCAATTGAGCAAGAAGGCACCTATCCGCTGCCAGAAGCTCAACTCGACCGGTTCCTGCTCAAAATCGACGTGACCTATCCCGATCTGGACACAGAACGGAAAATCCTGGTCGAAACCACAGGCGGTGATGAGCAAGCCGTCGCCACAGCGCTGTCAGCTGAACGCCTGATCGAATTGCAAGCTTTGGTCCGCAGAATGCCGGTCGGCGAAAGCGTCCTGAATGCGATCCTGGCCCTGGTTCGCGACGCACGCCCAGAACAGACCGATGATGAACGGGTGCGCCGTTTTGTTGATTGGGGCCCGAGCCCGCGTGCTGGCCAAGCGCTGATGCTCGCCTGCCGTGCTCGCGCGCTGCTTCGGGGGCGTTTGGCGCCGAGCATCGAAGATGTTGAAGCGCTGGCCGAACCGTGCCTCGCCCACCGTATGGGCATGCGTTATGACCCAACCGGCGAAGCGCCGGGGCTGAATGCGCTGATCGATGACTTGGTGAGGAAGGCCGCCTAGATGATCCGTACGGCCTTACCCGCCCCTTTCGTCGCTGCGATCGCGACGCTCGGTCAGTCTTTCAGGTTGAGGACTTAGTCCGCCGTTGATCTCGCTTTCCACGCTCCGTGCTGATGCAGAAGCGCTGGCTCGCCAGCTTCCCGGCCTGGCTTTGCAGGCCGCCGCCGCTGATGTCATTCATCCAGGCGCAGCGGGCCGCAAACGTGCCGGATCAGGCGAGCAATTTTGGCAATATCGCCGCTATGCCCAAACCGATGCTGCCGACCGGATCGATTGGCGGCGCAGCGCTCGGGGCGACGAGTATTTCGTCCGAGAAACCGAGCTTGAAACCGCGCGCACCGTCTTGTTCTGGACCGACCCTCATGCCGGGTTTGACTGGTCGAGCGATCCAGGCCGCGAAACCAAAGCCGACCGCGCCCGTACCGTGATGCTGGCGCTCGGCATCAATCTCGCCCGCGAAGGCGAACGGATCGGTCTCATTTCCGGCACCCGCGCCGCGAGTCTCGGCAAATCGGCGCCGGACAAGCTTGCAGAAGATCTGCTCGCATCAAAGGCGAATGAGATCGAACCCCCGCGCGCGCAAGCACTAGCGGTGATCGCCAGCGATTTTTATGATGGCGTCGAGGCTTGGCGCGCACGCCTTGCCCCGCTCGCCCGCTCCTGCCGCGCGGGCGTGCTGCTGGCCGTGAGTGATCCCATCGAGCATGAATTTCCCTTCAAAGGCCGCACCAAGTTTAGCCGCCCCGGCACAGCGCTCGATCGCCTGTTTGGCCGCGCTGAGACCGTTCGCGACGATTATCTCGCTAAGCTCGCGGCCCATGAGGCAGACCTACAAGCGCTCGCCGGGAGCATGGGCTGGGCTTTGGTGCGACATCGTACCGACCAAACCGCCATTCGCGGAGCCGCCGCTCTGCAAGTCGCGCTGGAACAGTTTGGGGGCAAAGCATGACGCTAGGGCCCTTCCTGTTCATGGCGCCGCTCACTTTATTGGGCCTCATCGCACTGCCGGTGATCTGGTTTATCCTGCGCGCCACACCGCCGAGCCCGAAATCGGCGCAATTGCCAAGCCTGCGGCTCCTGGATGAGGTGGACGCCAAAGAAGAAACACCATCGCGGACGCCTTGGTGGATCTTATTGTTACGGCTGGGTGCAGCAGCGCTTGCCATCCTTGGGCTGGCTTTGCCGATCTACGCCCCAGGCGTCCAACAAGGCGAAACCCCAGACGGGCCGGTTCTCGTCATTGTCGATGATGGCTGGACGAGCGCGCAAAGATGGGGCGAACTGCGCTCTGCAGCACTATCAGCCCTGGATGGCGAAGCACGCGACACAGCGGCTCACGTCCTCCTCACCGCACCACGCGGCTTGGACGCTGATCCAGCGGAACGATTGAACCGGGCGGATTTTGAGGCCCGCATTCGCTCGCTGCAGCCGCAACCTTGGGCGATTGACCGCGTCGACGCTTTGGCACGCCTGAATGAAAGCGGTGTGCAGCCTGGACGGATCCTCTGGCTCACCGATGGGCTCGATCCCGAAACCGCAACGCCCTTTGCCCGCGCCTTGATGGAGAAAGCACCGCTCAGCATTTATGCTGTGCCCGCCCGTGGTCCGCTCGCGCTGACCCGCCTCAGCGCGGATGCGAGAGGGGTAACCCTCAGCGCCACCCGCGCCGAAACGGCGGGCGCATCAGATCACTTTCTCTCTGCCCTCACCCTCGATGGCGCCGCGCTCGCGACGACTGACCTAAATTTCGAAGCGGGCCAGTCAGCCGCCACCGCGACTTTCTCCTTGCCGCCCGCGGCGCTTTCTCAAATCGCGCGCTTTCAAGTGACCGGCAGCGCTGCAGCTGGCACGGTCTGGCTCTGGGACAGCGCGGACCGCTCACGCCGGGTTGGCGTGGTCAGCGGCGATAGCACGGCGCAGCCTTTGCTGTCTGACATTCACTATGTTCGCAAAGCGCTCGAACCCTTCGCGACGATTTCAGATGGCGAACTGCTCGACCTGATCGACGAGAACCCAGACGCCATCATCCTCACCGATATTGGACAGATCGATCGTGAGTCGCGCGAGGCCGTGTCCGCATGGATTGAACAAGGCGGCGCCTTGATCCGCTTTGCCGGCCCGCGCATGGCCGGGCCGCAAGTTGATGCCGCAACCGATAATCTCGTGCCTGCGCCGCTGCGCCGCTCGTCGCGCGCGATTGGCGGCACGCTCACTTGGGAAGAGCCGCAGCCGCTCGGCGAATTTCCAGCAAGCTCGCCCTTTGCTGGCCTCATACCGCCGGTTGATATTCGCGTGCGCCAGCAAGTCTTGGCGCGCCCAGGACCTGAGCTTGCCCGCCGCACTTGGGCACGGCTGGCTGATGGCAGTCCGCTGGTGACTGCCGATCGACGCGGCGAAGGCACGCTGATC
>JBCBDF010000283.1:0-3205 GCA_038529875.1 Pseudomonadota bacterium
CCCGACACGCGGATTATGATTCCGCTGCTCTAACCACCTGAGCTACTCCGCCAAACCAGTATTCTGGCCGGTGCCATGGGCGCATATACCCGCACGGCAGGCGGCGCATTTAGGCGGGCCATACGCGCGGGTCAACACCCGTATGAGAAACTGTTGCACGGGCAGTTGCACAGGCTTGGCAAAATCTCCCTAGCGACGGACAGCCCGGCGAAAGGCGGCGCGCTTCACAAACGCCCATGGACCGCCCTCATAGATATGCAATTCAAGCGCAGGAAAGGTGAATAGACGCTCCTGGATTTGCGGCCTGAGAGCAGCCTGCAGCGCCCTCGCCTCCTCCTTTGTCACCTTGTTCTGAATGGTGATATGCGGGCGCGGCTCGTAAAGGTCCTGCGCTGTCAGGCTGCCATGAAAGTGATCCGCGATTTCAGCCCGCACAGCCAGCAGATCAGGGCTCTCAAGCGCGATTGCAGTGCCTTTGCCAAGATCCATCACACCACTCACCCGACCTGGCAAAGGCGCATATTCAGCTGCGATGCGGGGAAGATAGTCCTTGAGCTCCTCGAACAAGGAAGGCGCAAAGGAATGGAACATCGTCACGTGAGCGTGCAAATGGTTGCGATGGGCTGGATAGTGTTCGCGCCGCAGTCCCTCTGCCCACGAGGCGATCTCGGGCGGCAGAGCGGCGGTGACGATAAAAGGTCTTGCCAAACCCTAACCTACATCTCTCCGCGTTCACGGCGGATTGCGAACCACTTCTCGACGTTGGCCTCGTGCTCGGCATTGGTTTCTGCAAAGGCGTGCCCACCCGTCCCATCGGCCACCATGAACAACGCCTCAGTCTTTTCCGGATTGAGCACGGCGGCGATGCTTTCACGCCCCGGATTGGTGATTGGCCCGGCGGGCAAGCCATCGATCTGGTAAGTGTTGTATCCGTTGTTCGCATTGATCTCTGAACGGCGGATGCGCCGACCCAGGGGTGCCCCTTTTGTGATCGGGTAAATAATCGTCGGGTCAGCCTGCAATCGCATCCCGATTTTCAAACGGTTCGAGTAAAGTCCAGCGATCATGCGGCGTTCCGAAGGTTTGCCGGTTTCCTTCTCGACGACAGAGGCAAGCACCACGGTTTCTTCCGGTGTCGATACCGCGATGTCCGGTTGGCGCGCCTCCCATGCTTCGGCCAGAAAGGCCTCCATGGCCGCTTCCATGCGCGAAAGCACGGTCGCGCGGCTTTCCCCGCGTTCAAAATCATACGTGTCGGGCAGGATCGATCCCTCCACAGGAATCTCGATCTCACCCGTGAGTAATTCTTCCGCCATCAGCCTTTCATGGACCAGGATCGATGGCATACCTTCCGGAATGGTTATGAACCGGCGGATCACATCGCCGCTTTGGAAGGCCGACAGGATCTGGCCTTGGGTCATGCCAGGGGTCAGCAGGAATTCACCCGCCTGGATCGGGTCGCTAGATCCCAGCAGGCGCGCGCGAACAAGAAAGCCGTCGGCAGAGGATATCAGCCCCTCTTCCTCAAGCTTTTCTGCCACTGCGCCGAGCGAAGAGCCCGCCGGAATTATAAACGGAGTGTCTTCTTCGATCGTTGCGCTGCCAAGCGCTTGCGAGCCGATATAGAGGCCAATAACCGCGATCAGCGCCAGGACCAGCCCGGCAATCAGGCCGACCCGTCGCATCGCGTCAATCGACCTTCTGCATGATCAGCGAGGCATTGGTGCCGCCAAAGCCAAAGCTGTTGTTGAGCACGGCGCGCACTTCGCGCTTTTTCGCTTTGTGCGGGACGAGATCAATGCCCTCTGTGCCATCATCAGGGTTGTGCAGGTTGAGCGTTGGCGGAACAATTCCGTCGCGCATGGCAAGGATACAGAACACAGCCTCAACCGCGCCAGCGCCGCCCAGCAAATGTCCGATTGCGGATTTGGTCGAGCTCATCGAAGCGCCGCCCAGATCGTCACCCAGCACGCGCTTGACCGCCGCCAGCTCGATCGTGTCCGCCATCGTCGATGTGCCGTGCGCGTTCACATAGTCGATATCGCCTTCAGAAAGCCCGGCCTTCTTCAGCGCCATCCGCATGGCCAGCTCTGCGCCCTTGCCCTCTGGATGGGGCGCGGTGACGTGATAGGCGTCGCCTGAGAGGCCATAGCCGGTCACTTCGGCATAGATCGTCGCACCGCGCGCCTTGGCGTGCTCATACTCTTCCAGCACGACCACACCGGCACCCTCACCCATCACAAAGCCGTCGCGGTCTTTGTCATAGGGGCGGCTGGCCTCAGTAGGGCGATCATTCATGCTCGTGTTGAGCGCGCGCGCCTGGGCAAAACCAGCAATGCCGAGCGGGTTGACGGTGCTTTCAGACCCTCCCGCCAGCATGATGTCTGCATCGTCCATCGCGATCATTCGCGCCGCATCGCCGATCGAGTGCGCGCCGGTGGAGCAAGCGGTCACGACCGCGTGGTTGGGCCCCATATAACCGTATTTGATCTGGACCTGGCCGGTAACGAGATTGATCAGACGCCCGTGCACGAAGTGCGGGCTGACCCGGCCCGGGCCACGCTCGTGCAGGTTGACCGATTCCTTTTCGATACCTGGCAGGCCGCCAATCCCGGCACCGATTGAACAACCGGTGCGCAGTTTTGTCGCCTCTTCCATATCCTCAAGACCGGCATGTTCGATCGCTTGGCCTGCGGCATCGATGCCGTAAACGATGAAGGGATCGACTTGTCGCTGGATCTTGCCGTCAACGCGCTTGTCAGGATCAAAACCCCATTCGTGGTCCTTATCCTTCACTTCGCAGGCAATCTGGCATTTCTGGTCAGCAGGGTCGAAGCGCGTAATCGGTCCCGCTCCGCTCTTACCAGCAATCAGATTGCGCCAAGTGGTATCCACATCCCCGCCCAAAGGGGTGACGAGACCCAGCCCGGTTACAACAACACGACGCATTCAACTCTCCAAAAACGCTCAGGCCCACGCCCACTGGGGGCGCGGGCCTGATGAATAGCCACAAGCCAATGGATCAGAGACGCGGCAGAGCGCGTATTCCAATCCGGCTCGATTAGCCCTTGTTGCTTTCGATATACTTGGTCGCGTCACCAACGGTGGTGATCTTCTCGGCCGCATCGTCAGGGATTTCGACACCGAATTCCTCTTCGAACGCCATCACCAGTTCGACGATGTCGAGGCTGTCTGCGCCCAGATC
>JBCBDF010000284.1:0-3205 GCA_038529875.1 Pseudomonadota bacterium
AAAGCGCCATCGTCCTGGGCATCCTCGCCGCCGAAAATGAACATCGATCCGGCAATCAGCGCAACTACACCAATCCCGCCGAGCAGCAGCTTCTGGCGCTGCGCGATCGCAGAGTTGAGCTTCGCGCGCTTGGCGCTGCCCTGGCCGATGGCGCTTTGGCTTCCTGAGCCTTGTGAGGTGTTGTCGGCCATCACTCGAGCCCTCCCTTGACGAAGACGAGAAAGGCTTGCGTCGTCTCGCCGGGATCAAGTGCGTCGCGGCCATAGGCAAAGGCGAGTGCGCCTGCGGGAGCATCGCGCTCACTGGCAAGATCGATGGTTTCGGAACCAAGGTTGCGCAGGGTGAATGCCTGGCCGGTTAGCTCGGCGCCTTCATATTTGGCGACCTGCTGAATCTCGAGACTGCCCGTCCGGCGCGGACGCGATAGCGCGGCCCGGGCGCGGTAGCCCGGCAGCACCGCGTCACTTGCCATCGCCTCGACCAGCCGAAGGGTGGCGTCGTCGCGGCCTGGCGTTCCTTTTTCCCAGTCGGCGGCATCGGACTTGGCGAGCGCCGGATTGGAGACGAAGACCTGGCTCGCCTCCTCACCCTCGACGCGGCAAGCGAATTTGTAGACATGGCCGGCGCTGCTGGTCGCGAAGAAGCTTACCTTGGCGCTCGCATATTGCAGCGGGACCGAGACATAGATGTCGCCCCGCACCGGCTCGTGCGTCACTTCGAAGTCGTTGTAGGGAAAGCCGCTCGCCATCTTGGAGACATTGGCGAAGCCGTCTTCGACGAGCGCAATGCGTGTAAGCGCGCCGCGGGCGAGCACGCAGTCAATGGTCGCGCCATCAGCAGCTTCGACGAACTGGTCGGCACGTGCCGGTGCAGCGAAAGCGCAGGTCAGTGCGGCGAGCACGACGCTGGTCAAAGCGCTCGGGAAGGGGCGGGCAAGGAAACTCATTGGTCCTCCTCCTCATTGGGGTTGGAAAGCTGGCGGAAACCCGAGAGGCCAAGGCTCAGGCCGCGGCGGTTCCAGGTGAACTCGAAGCTGCGCTCCTGGCTCGCGATCACCTGCGCTCCGACAAAGGTCTTGAGCGTGCCGGTGACAGTGGAAGTGAGCGCCTCTGTGTCGACACGCATGGTGGCGATGACGAAGGCCTGGCTGATGTCCGAGCCGCGCTGCTCGTGGACAATCTTGACCAGCTCGGCCTTGAGCTGTCCGCGCGATGCGGGGTCGGCCACCTTCAGGATCTGTTCCATCCAGTAGTCGAGGCTCTCTGGCGCGCGGTTGAGCAGCATCAGCGCGGTGTCGCGGGTGACGAGCTCGAGATAATTTGCCTCGATGCCGCCGCTGCTGAGCGCGATGCGTTCGGACGTGATCGGCACGAGCACGAACGTTTCGTCGCGCGTCGCTGCCGCGCCGACCGCGAGCACGGTGGTGAGGCCGAACACGGCGGCAAGCGCTGCAAACCGGTTGCGCTGCTTAAGATGCCGCTGCGCTTCTTCGTAGGCGAATTCGTGTTTCATGAGTGTCCTCCCTCAGCCTGCGAGCAGGCGGCAATGGGAGGGCGGTGTGGCTTTCAGCCCGAGGAAACTCCCCGGCAGATACCAGTAGGCAGCGTGCACCAGTTTCGACCCTGCACCTGACGCCTTCGCCTTTCGAAGGGCAAACCAGGTAATCCCGGAAAGGACCGTGCCGATGATGATGTGCTGTGCCAGGATGCCCCAGGCGAACGGGACGAGAAGTCCCGCAAACTCGTCGATGGTCCAGAAGCCGATGAGCTCCGGATCGTCGAGCCGCCGTGGAACGAGGTATGTGTTGGCCATGCCGCCCTCCTGTCGAGACCCGCGATCAGATGGTCGCGGTCACGACCGAGGTAACGATCGGCACGCCGGTACCGACACCGATCCCGACACCAACCGGCACCGCGACCTGCCCGAGTGCGAAACGGCCAGAAGCAAGCGCGATAAGACCGCCGGCTAGGCTGAGAACGGTGATGATCTTGCCGCCCGATCCTTCGAGGAAGTCGGTGAACTTCTGCAGCGCAGGGTCGAAGGTCGTATCAGCGCCGGCATAGGCTGCGCTGGCGCAGGCAAGAGCGATGGCGGCGGGAAGAAGGTAGTCGCGGGCGCGACCTCCGTTCTTCGCTTGTTGGGGAAGGGCGATTGCTTTGGTCATCGAGGTACTCCGTATTGAACAATGGCAGCGATGCGTTCGCTGTATGTTCTTTCCTCGATTGAAAGACTGGGTGTAGGAAAACGGAAAGCGGAACGAGCTGGCAATCGACCAAACAAAAAGCGACATTTTACTGCCAATCACCGCAAGTTGCGCGTCCGGTCTGCTGTCTCGCGCTCTGCTGACCGCGGTCCGCGCGAGAGCGGACCGAAAATGCGCGCTCACGACCGGATTATGCGCGAATCAAGCATCGGGAGAGATTCCCATCATCCTACATGTTCTTTGTATGTTCTTTTTTGTTTCCTACAGTCTTCCTGCTCGGCTAGCGCGAGTCTTTGTTGCGTAACCCCTAGGAAGGTCCATTGGTCAGTCCCGACACATCCCGAGGCGAAGAGTTGCATGAAGGCCTTTCCAGCTTGCTGGCGGCCAATGTCTCGAACAGCGGCAAGACCCGCATCGCGATTTCTCGGCAAACATCGATCCATAAGGACGCCTTGCGCCGTATCCTGACCGGCGAACGGGCTGCGACACTTGCCGAAGCATCGCGTATTTTGGATGCCTGCGGAGTTGATCCAAAGCTCGCTCTGTTCCTCTTCATTCTGACCGATGCAGACCAGGCGTTGCACTGGACCGATACCGAGATCGGCGACTTCCTCGGAAAATTCGTTGCAGCGCTACCTATCGCAATGACTTGTGAGCTTGGGTCCAGGCTGCAAGAAGTTCGTCCGCGCTGGGCAACGGGAACGGCGAGACGGCTCGCCCGGCTGTTATCCGATCATATCGACGATCTTGAACGACGCGACGCGCTCTATATTGAGGACGTAAGCGGAATCGCCGATGGCTGAGGCGCATGTGCCAACGATGGACCAGCAGGGCAGCTCGTCCGGAGGCATTTCCGGGCCACCCGAGCGACTTTTGCGTCTTCCCGAGGTCATGGAACGCGTCGGGCTCAGACGGACCGCAATCTATCAAAGAATGAGGGAAGGGCGTTTTCCCCGATCGAGGTCGCTTGGACCACGCTGCACAGTCTGGCTGGAATCTGAG
>JBCBDF010000285.1:0-3203 GCA_038529875.1 Pseudomonadota bacterium
CGCGGTCGATTATCGCCGCGCGCCCGAGCACCCCTTCCCCGCCGCAATCGAGGATTGCAAAGTGGCAACGCGCTGGGTCGCGTCCTCGCCCGCCATTCTGGGACGTCCGGCAACCGGCATCATCACCATGGGCGATAGCGCGGGCGGCAATGCCAGCATCGTTATCGGCCAGCAATTGGCGGCGAGCCCGGCAGACGTTCCGGTGGTGCTGCAAGTGCCGATCTTCCCGCTCGCCAGCGACGCGGCGGGCTCCGCCAGCCTCGAACAATTTGCCGACGGCTTCGTGCTGACCAAGGCGGCGGTTGAGTTCTTCGATGCGCAGTACAAACCCGACCGCGCCGACCCGCGCGGCTTCCCGATCCTCGGCGATCACAGCAGCGCGCCGCCCACCGTGTTGGTCACCTCCAGCCTCGATCCGATCCGCGATTCCGGGCGCGACTATGGCGCGGCTCTGGCGCAAGCGGGTGTCGATCATGTTATGCTTGAGATGAAGGGCGTCACTCACTCTTTCACCAATCTGCGTCAGGCCGTGCCCAGCACACAAGCCGATCTGGAGCGGGTCATCACCGCGATGAAGCTGATGCTTGGCCAAAGCATTGGGGCGGACGCATGAGCGACCTGCCCTATCGCCCCTGCGCGGGCTTTATGCTCGCAAACACCCAAGGGCTGGTCTTTGTCGGCCAGCGGATCGACGCGCGGCGCGACGCCGTGAGCGTGGGCGCGTGGCAAATGCCGCAAGGGGGGATCGACCAGGGCGAGGATGAAGAGCAGGCGGCGTTGCGCGAGCTGGAGGAAGAGACCGGTATCGCCGCGCATCTGGTGGAAGTTGTCGCCCGGTCAGCCACGACGCATCTGTACGATCTGCCGCCCGAATTGCTCGGCAAGGTGTGGAAGGGCAAGTATCGCGGACAGGAACAGCACTGGTTCCTCGGGCGCTTCCACGGCACCGAGAGCGATATCGATTTGAACGCGCACAATCCGGCCGAATTCGAGGCCTATCGCTGGGTTGAACCGGCGCAATTGCCCGAGCTGATCGTGCCCTTCAAACGCGACGTCTACGCCGCTTTGGTCGAGGAATTTGCAGCGCTGATCTGATCAGACTGCTCGTGGACCTGTCGCAATTTTCGATTTCAGAAAGGTCAGGACCTTCGCCTCAGTTCGGTCATCTGGTTCAAACGTCAAGCTCTGTAGCCGCTCAATCATATCGCAGAAGGCTCTACCATCGATTTCCGGCATCAATCTGCCTGTGTGATGCACCTCCAATAGCCATCCTAAATCTTGTTTATAATGACCAACGAATACAAATACTTGCCGATCTTGCCAAAGGGCAAAAGTTAGTCTCTGCCGCTTTCGCATATCAACGGAGATATCGAGCCTCTCGATACGCTGTGCACCATCTTTTTCGAGAATTCTTTCCGCAGTCACGCGCAAATTTTTATGCTTGAAGGCCTTGGAACGGCGCCATAAACCACTTAGAATTTCATTGAGGAACAGACTATCGGCAGGCACGGATTCAAGCATCTGGCACCAACCATAGCCGTAATCTTAATTCTGGGCGACGCTGGGTTCGGGATCTTTTGTTGTTTCGACCGCAAACCGCGCCTGTGTGCCGGTTGCAATGCTGGTCTGCAGCGCAAGCGTTTCCGGGCAGTTTGAGCCGCACAGGCTCTTCAGCTGCGCAAGATTGCGCTTCGCTTTCTCCAACGCGCCCTTTTCAACGAGAGCCGCGCCCTCGCCCGAAATCGCGGCAAAATTGCCCGGATCACGCGCCAATGCCTCACGGTAATAGCGGATTGCCTTGCCTTGCAGACCCTCAAACCGAGCGACTTCAGCCAGTTCCAGGAAAACACCGGTGTAGCCCGGATCGACCGCGAGAGCAGCCTCATAGGCATCGATTGCCGCCTGCGATTCGCCCGCATTCAATGCCGCCTTACCCTGCGCAATCAGCACCGCTGCACGCGGATCAGGTTCGCGTTCCTGGGCACCTGTTACACTCGCAGTCACAGCGAAAACGAGCGAAAGTGCGGCGGCGGCGGGCGCAAAGCGCATGAGCGTCTCCTTGAGGTCAGCAGAGCTGAAAGATGATGGCTTAATCATAAGCTATCTGATGCATAATTTAGATGGCTAACACGCAGAATACAGATTTGCGACAAAAAATCCGTCTGTGCCGTGCTGGAACGAGTCGAGCCGAGTGCCCGGCCCGCGCGGTGAGCCAAGCGAGAGCGACGGAGAATTGGCTTCCCAACCCGAATGCCGGGCAAGAAATGCCGCAACTCGCTCCGGCCCCTCCGCATCGAGCAGCGAGCAGGTGACAAAGGTGATCGAGCCACCCAGACGCACCAGCTTTGCCGCGATATCAAGCACATGATCCTGAAGGGTGTTGAGCTTTGCCAATTCCGCTTCGTCAATCCGCCAGCGGCTTTCAGGATTGCGTCGCCAGGTTCCTGTGCCCGAGCAGGGCGCATCGACCAGCACGTGATCGGCTTTACCGATCCACTCAGCCAGCGCGTCCAGCTCCTTGCCTGGGTCGAGCAGCACAGTGTGATCGATCTGCGCTCCTGCCCGCCTCGCACGCGGAGCAAGATTACCAAGGCGGCGCTTGTCTGTGTCGGCGGCGATCAGAGTCGCGGCATTCGAAAGCTTGGCCGCGAGCGCGAGCGTCTTGCCACCCGCCCCGGCGCATAGGTCGATCACGATGTCGCCCGGCTTCGCATCCACAGCCTCGCACACGAGCTGGCTGCCGTGGTCCTGAACCTCGATCTGGCCCTCGCGATAGGCCTCCCATTGTTCAACCTGCGTACCGAACGGAAAACGCAGCCCTTGCGCGGCGGCGAGCGGCTCGCGCTGTTCGGGCAGATCGAGACCTTCGCGGTCGGCCTTCAGGCTGTTCACCCGAATATCAAGCGGCGCACGGCCCAGCATCGCCGCAGCGCCCTCGCCTTCGATCCCGGACGCCGCGAGCTTCGCCGCAAGCCATTGAGGTGCAATCCCGGACTTAGCGGGTTTCTCATTATCCTTGATCGGCGCAGGGCCGTGATCGGACCCGTCGAACAGGTCGAGGATTGCCGCGTCCTCCTGACCCACCGCCAGCATCGCCGCGCGTCCATTCTTGGGCACAGGCCCGCATAGCCGGATAGCTTGATAGACCAGCTCGCGCACCGCGCGCCTGTCCTTTGAACCGGCATAGCGGCGTTGTTTGAAAT
>JBCBDF010000286.1:0-3200 GCA_038529875.1 Pseudomonadota bacterium
CGATTTCGCCGCCTGGGGCTGGCGTATTCCGTTCCTGCTTTCGATTATTCTGCTGGTCATCTCACTGTGGATGCGGCTGATGCTGTCGGAAAGCCCAGTGTTCCAGGCCATGAAGGAAGAGGGTAAGATTGCGGGCAATCCGTTCGTCGAAAGCTTCACCTATCCGGGTAACAAGAAACGCATCTTTGTCGCGCTGTTCGGGATTACCGGCATTCTGACGACGATCTGGTACACCGCGTTTTTCTCTGGGATGAGTTTCCTGCGTGGGCCGATGCATGTCGATGACCTAACGGTTGAACTTCTGCTGTTCATAGCTGGCCTGATTGCGATGAGTTTCTACCTCGTTATCGGCAAATGGTCCGATCGGGTAGGGCGCAAGAAACCGATTATTATCGGCGCAATCGCCACGCTGTTCCTGCTTTTCCCGGCCTTTTGGGGCCTTGGCAGCCTGGCCAATCCAGATCTTGAGAAGGCCGCCCAGGAAACACCAATTACGGTTAGCGGCCCGCAATGCGTGACCGATCCCTTTGCCGAACTGTTCGATCGGGATCAGACCGAGTGCGGCAAAATTCTCGAGACGCTCACAGCGTCGGGCGTACCATACACTTTGACTGAGGGATCAAACTTGCAGCTGTCTGCGGGCGGTAACGCGATCGCGATTGATCCAGTATGGTTTGAGGATGGAGCGGCGAGGCGCGATGGTATTCATGGTGCGCTCAGCACATACGGTTTCGATTTCTCGAAGCAGCAACCAGCGGCCTTAAATCTGATAGGAATCGTTGCGATCCTGTTGGGGCTAGGGATGCTGTCGGCGCTCACATACGGCTCGGTGGCGGCCCTCCTGTCGGAGATGTTCCC
Source organism: Pseudomonadota bacterium (assembly GCA_038529875.1). Lineage (GTDB taxonomy): Bacteria > Pseudomonadota > Alphaproteobacteria > Sphingomonadales > Sphingomonadaceae > Erythrobacter. Next base: position 859 of record JBCBDF010000286.1, read on the forward strand.
GCCAAGTATTCGTTACAGCTCTATGTCGATTCCGTATCACATCGGCGCGGGTTATCTTGGCGGGTTCCTCCCCCTAATCTCGGGCGTGATCGTTGCCAGCACCGGCAATATCTATTCCGGCCTGTGGTACACGTGGGCGGTGGTCGCCTTCGGAATTGTCGTTGCCTGGTGGGGTATTCCCGACGGGCCCCCGCGTGACTTTGCCGACGATGTCGGTTGATCCGCCGCCAGCGAGCCTGAGGTTAAGGCTCGACCACGCAGCGCTCGCGCATAATTGGCTGGCGCTTGATGAAATGTCGGGCGAGGCGCAGGCGGGCGCTGCGATCAAGGCGGATTGCTATGGCCTAGGTGTGGATGCCTGTTTGCCGACACTGCGCGATGCGGGTGCGGCGCATTTCTTCGTTGCTCATTGGGGCGAGGTTGCTGCGGCGGCGAATCACGTGCCCCCCAGCTCGATAGCCGTGCTGCATGGGCCGATGACAGTTGAGGATGCGGCCTATGCGAGAGCAACTGGCGCAATTCCCGTCATCAATTCGCTGGAGCAGGCCCGGCGATGGAGCGAAGGCGGAGGCGGCCGCTGTCATCTGATGGTGGATACCGGGATCAATCGTCTCGGTATTGCTCCATCTCAGGCTTCGGATCCGGCGATACAATTGCTTCAAGTCGATGTGCTGATGTCGCACCTCGCTTGCGCTGATGAATACAGCCCGATGAATGCGCGGCAACTTACCGCCTTTCGCGATGTCACCGGCGCGGTCGCACACAACTCGCTAAGCCTTGCGAACAGCGCGGGGATCGCCTTGGGGTCAGATTACGCCTTCGACCTAACCCGGCCCGGCCTTTCGCTCTATGGCGGAATAGCGCGACCTGAACTGGCAGGCACGATCAAACAGGTCGCGTATCCAGAGATGGCAATCATCCAAACACGCAACCTGCGGGCTGGCGACAGGGTCGGCTACAACGGCGAATTTACCGCCCCATCAGATATGCGCGCAGGCGTCGTTTCGCTTGGCTATGCCGATGGCTTCCTGCGCAGCTGGGGCAATGTGAACGGCCGCAGCGGCAGTCACTTGCTGCATGGCGAGGCCAAGCTCCCGCTGCTTGGGAAAGTATCGATGGATATGGTCGCCGTCGACTTATCCGAAACACCGGACTTGCGCGAGGGCGACTGGCTATCCTTGCCCTATTACCTGTCCGATGCTGCGCAGCAAAGCGCTCTATCCCAATACGAATTGCTTACGATTCTGGGCCAGCGTTTCGGCTGATAAAAAAGCGCATGTTGCACTGCACATTGTGCAGGTGCTAAGCGCGTTGCGTGGGGCAATTCATAGGAACAAACAATGGCAGGCAAGGCGAAAGCAGCGAAATCCGGTAAGCCACAGGGCAGTGCGGGCGACGCGATCATCATCAAAAAATACGCCAATCGGCGGCTCTACAACACCAGCTCTTCCAGCTATATCACGCTTGACGATCTGGCGACGATGGTGCGCGATAATGTCGAATTTCAAGTGCTTGATGCCTAATCCGGCGACGACATCACCCATTCGATCCTGACGCAGATCATCATGGATGAAGAGGCGAATGGCGAACAGATGCTGCCCGTCAGTTTCCTGCGTCAACTGATCAGCATGTATGGCAATTCAATGCAGGCGATGATGCCGTCTTACCTCGAAGCCAGCATGGCCAATTTCCGCGAGAATCAGTCGAAGATTCGTGAAGCCTTTGAAAAAGGTATGTCCAACAACCCGATTTCCGCGATCCACGAAACGAATATGGCGATGATGCGCGCAGCCGCTGACGCCTTCATTCCGGGTAACTCCGCGAAGCGAAAAGCAGCGCCCAAAGCCAAAGCGGCAACGTCTTCAGGCACCAACGACAAAGGCGAGATTGCCGCCTTGCAGGAGCAAATGGCGGAAATGCAGAAGAAGCTCGACGACCTGAGCAAGTAGGCCAGATTCAAATTTGCCAATTTGCTGCGGCGGCCCTAGCGCCTTTGCGCATATCAATCAGACTTCAGACCACGCCCAGAGGGAACAGGTTCGCCCGTGTCCAACAACAGCCCCAACATTCGCCCTGATATTCGCCACGCCCTGTCGGTCAAACGCGCTGACGATTTCGCCAAATGGTATCAGACCGTCATTGCCGAAGCCGATCTGGCCGAGGAATCCGGGGTGCGCGGTTGCATGGTGATCAAGCCGTGGGGCTATGGCATTTGGGAGCGGATCCAGCGCCTGATGGATGATCGGATCAAGGCCGCCGGCGTCCAAAATACCTACTTCCCCTTGTTCATCCCGCTCAAGAATTTTGAGCGCGAGGCAAGCCATGTCGAAGGGTTTGCCAAG
>JBCBDF010000287.1:0-3154 GCA_038529875.1 Pseudomonadota bacterium
CCTGAAAAATCGAGCGGTTCGGTCATGGGACTCTCTCGCTTGGTTACTTTTTGACTTCGATGACACTGTAGGCAGTACTACCGCCAGCAGGCAGCCTGACATCGGGGTCTAACTTTATATGCCCATCGAAGAAAACCACGGCATCCGAGTACCTCACGCTCACTGTGCTCAGCGACGAGAGCAACCTTGAGGAGCGAAATAGATTGTCGTGATCCTGCAGGTCAGCGGAAAACACAAACCCGAAATGATCTGCGTGCCTTTCAAAGGGAAAAAATCGTGGAACCTGCAGCGCGTCTCGTTCGATGTCTACTATCGAGAGAAGCTCACATGTCCTTGATGAGATGCCAACCTTGGTAAAATTCTCTGTTTCATCGACGGCAAACTCGACAGGGATCCATACACCCTTTTCTTCCAGCCCAATCCCGCCCCAGCACTCTTTATTCGCAAGGTAATTCTCATCAGAGACAAGCAGTTTTTGGCGGTCAGGAGGGAACTCAGTCCCTATAGCTGCATCGCAACCAGCAATCAGCGGAAGAGAGATGAGCAGAAGAGCTCTCAACGGAAGCATTTTCGCCCCTTCTTAGATGATTGATCAAATCGAACGACTGATCACTTCCTTCATGATCTCGCTGGTGCCGCCATAAATCCGCTGCACCCGCGCATCGCGCCACAGCCGTGCGATGGGGTATTCGTTCATATAGCCCGCGCCGCCATGCAGCTGGAGGCAGGCGTCGACCATCTCCCATTGCATTTCAGTGTGCCACAATTTGGCCGAGCTGGCCTCGTCCGTGGTCAGCTCACCCGCCAGATGGCGGCGGATCGCCCAGTCCAGATGCGCCCAGCCCACTTGCAGCTTCGCCTGCAAATCGGCGAGCGTAAATTTGGTGTTCTGGAATTCAAACACAGTGGTGCCGAACGCCTTGCGGTCTTTCGTAAACTTCACCGCTTCGTCAAAGGCGCGTTGTGCTCCGCCCTGCGCGGAGACCGCAATCGAAAGGCGTTCCTGCGGTAATTCCTCCATCAGATGGACAAAGCCGCTGCCCTCGCCGCCCAGAATATTGGTCTTGGGCACGCGGCAATCGGCGAAGAACAGCTCGGAGGTATCGGCGGAATGCTGCCCGATCTTGTCGAGATTGCGCCCACGCTCAAAACCCGGCGTATCGGCATCGACCAGCACGAGCGAGGTGCCCTTGGCGCCCATGCTTGGATCGGTCTTCGCCACCACGATCACCACATCGGCATTCTGGCCGTTGGTGATGTACGTCTTGGAGCCATTGACGACCAGGTGATTGCCGTCCTCCGCCGCGGTCGTGCGAATGCCTTGAAGATCAGAGCCCGTGCCCGGTTCCGTCATCGCTATGGCGGTGATGACATCGCCGCTGATCATACCGGGCAGGTATTTGGCCTTCTGCTCTTCGCTGCCCAGCCGCTCAAAATAATTGACGGTAATATCGTTCTGCAGTGTGAAGCCGGCGGAGCTGCCGAGATAGGCCAGCTCTTCCGCGAGCACGCAATTGAACCCGAAATCGAGGCCGAGCCCGCCATTTTCTTCCTTAACAGTGGGGCACAGCATTCCGGCCTCGCCAAGCGCCTTCCACGCCTTGCGCGGAACGATCCCCTCTTCCTCGTGCTGGTCGAGATAGGGCTCCATATGCTCGCCCAAGACCTTGCGAACAGTGTCGCGAAACGCCTCATGGTCATCATTATAGGCGGTGCGAAAGGACGTATCGAGCATGGGCGGGTTCTCTCCAGGTGTGCAAACATTAAAGTTGTGATTTGCAATTCATGGCGCGCGCCCGGCATTTGTAAAGACCGCAAAATGACAATCCGCCAATTCTCTGAGCCATTGCGAAATTCGCATAAGACCCGCTCGGTCCTTGCAAAATGACCGGCCCGCCCGCACATGCGAGCGTACATGCACTCGCGCACCCACACCGAATATCGCTCTGGCTCCGATCCCCGCATCCTGCGCGATGCGCTGGGCACGTTTGCAACCGGGGTTACGGTGGTCACCTCGCTGGGCGATAACGGCGAGCCGGTGGGACTGACCGCGAACAGCTTTACCTCGGTCAGCCTCGACCCGCCATTATTGCTGGTATGCCCCGCTCGCAGTGCATCGACCACGGCGGCGTTGGAAGATTGCGAACACTTTGCGGTCAATGTCCTGCGCGGTGATCAGGAACACATTTCAACCCTGTTCGCGACCAAGGGAACCGACCGGTTTTCGCAGATTGAATTCGACACCTGCGATCATGGCGTGCCGATCATTCACAACGCGCTGGCGAATTTCGAATGCCGCAAACACGCCGTGCATAATGGCGGCGATCACCTGATCCTGATTGGCGAGATTACGCGCGTACGGTTTACGCCGGATCACGAGCCACTGCTCTATTACGGCGGGCGCTATCGCGGCCTACGCGCGGATTAAGCTTTCAAACGTCGCGCCGATCTCGGTTTAACCGACGAAGGCGCGCTCAATCACAAACTGGTTTGGCTGCGAATTGCTGCCTTCGGTAAAGCCGCGCTCTTCGAGATCAGCGGCGTGATCCTTGATCATTGCCATGCTGCCGCACAGCATCACGCGGTCTTCCTCAGGCACGAAATACTTCGGCCCCGTGCTCTTTTCGAACAATTTGCCGTTGTCGATCAGCGTGCCGATCCGCCCGGTCGTGTGGAAATCCTCACGCGTCACGGTCGGCACATAATGGAACCGCGCGCGGTCCTCATCTTCCAGCAGCGGGTCGCCCTCAAGCTGGCTTTCCAGCAGCTCGCGATAGGCCAGCTCTTCCACCTGACGCACCGAGTGAACGATGAAAATCTCGTCGTAGAGATTGTAGATTTCCGGGTCGCGAACGAGGCTCATGAACGGCGCGAGACCGGTTCCGGTCGATAGCATGAACAGCCGTTTGCCAGGCAGCAGCGCGTCGGTCACCAACGTGCCGGTCGGCTTCTTGCCAAGGTAAATCGGATCGCCGACCCTGATGTGCTGCAGCCGCGAGGTGAGCGGGCCGTCCTGCACTTTGATCGAGAGGAATTCGAGCTCTTCGGCATAGCTCGGGCTGGCCATTGAATAGGCGCGTAGCAGCGGCTTACCGTTGTCACCGGGCAGGCCGATCATGATGAACTCGCCCGAGCGGAACCGGAACGCCGGCGG
>JBCBDF010000288.1:0-3141 GCA_038529875.1 Pseudomonadota bacterium
GGGCTGGCAGACGGCGAGGCTGGGGCAAAAGCCAGCGCACTGATGCTGCAGGCAGGTGCCGCGTTGGAGCAAGACGATAGCGCCGGTGCAATCGCGCTGTTCGCGCAGCTTTCCGGTGATGAGAATGCTCCACCTGCACTGCGCGATCTTGCTACTATTCGCGAGGTTGCGACCAATTTCGACGAGCGCGAGCCATCCGAAGTGATCGAGCGGCTGAGCGGACTAGCGGTGCCGGGCAATGCCTTCTTTGGCAGCGCCGGTGAGCTGACCGCGATGGCGCACCTCAAAGCTGGCAATGATGCAGAAGCAGGCGCGATGTTTGCGGCGATTGCCAAGGATGATGGCGTGCCGGAAACGCTGCAATCGCGCGCGCGCCAGATGGCCGGTCTGCTCGGCGTTGACGCTATCGAAGATCCCGAGGAGCTGCTCGAAGAAGAGGGCGTTATCACGGATAATGGCCCACCAGCTCCTGTTCAGGGCGCAGGGTCTTAAACTTTCAAATGAATAAGAGCGTGCTGCGAACGCGCGCCGATGCAAATGGTCTGATTGGACGGATGATGACAAGCTTTACGAACACAACTCGCACCGCGCTGCTGGGCGGCGCAATGGCCGCATTGCTGGCTGGGTGCAGCGGCGGCCTGTTCGGCGGCGGCGACAAGAAAGCGACCCCGACAATCGGGGAGCGCACACCGATCCTATCGCGGGTTGAAAGCGGCGCGACGGTCGATCCAACCCTGGCTAAGGTCAGTGTGGTGCTTCCCCCGGCGCAGACCAATGCGGAATGGGCTCAGGTCGGCGGTTCGGCCAGCAAATCCTATGGCCACCTGGCTTTGTCGGAAAGCCCCAGCCGGGTCTGGACCGCGCAAATCGCAGGCGCGACCGATCGAGTCCGGCTCGCTGCTGCTCCGGTAATCGGCGGCGACGCGCTCTATGCGGTCGGTTCTGACGGCACGATCCACAGCTTCGATGCGGATACTGGCGCGCGGCGCTGGGACGTATCGGCGGCAATGGAGAGCGATATGCGCCCATCCGCCTTTGGCGGCGGGGTAAGTTATTCCGACGGACGGCTTTATGCGACCAATGGCGCAGGTGAAGTGAAGGCGCTGAACGCCGAAGATGGCTCCGAAATTTGGAAGGTGAAGCCTTCGGGGCCACTGCGCGGATCGCCAACCATCGCCTTCGGCCAGGTCTATGTGATGACGCAGGACAACCAGGTGATTGCGCTGGATGCCGCATCTGGCGAGCTGCTGTGGAATGATGCCGGTTCGGCAACGCAGGCGGGCGTGTTCGGCGTTGCCGCACCTGCTGCTGGGCAGGGCACGGTGATTGCGGGTTATTCCAGCGGTGAGCTGTCCGCCTATCGCTACGAAAACGGTCGCACGCTGTGGGCCGATGCGTTGTCGCGTACGAACATTTCGACACAGGTCGGTTCGCTGACCGACATCGACGCGGATCCGATTATCGATTCCGGGCGTGTCTATGCATTGGGGCAGGGCGGGCGCATGGCGGCCTATGAACTGGTCACCGGTCAGCGCATTTGGGAACTAAACCTGGCGGGCATTTCGACCCCGGCGATTGCTGGCGAGTGGATTTTCACGCTGACCGATGATGCGCGCCTGCTCGCGATTGCCCGTTCAACCGGGCGTGTGCGTTGGATCACGCAGCTGCAAAGCTATCGCAACGAAGAAAAGAAGAAGGACGCGATCTTCTGGACCGGTCCGGTGCTGGCTGGCGGCCAATTGTGGGTCGCGAGTTCGCGCGGGGCGCTTTACCGGATAAGCACGGGTGAGGGCTCGGCTCAGGCGTTTGCCGAGTTGGATGACCCGGTCAGCCTGCCACCTGTCGTCGCCAACAACACGCTGTATTTGCTCGACGATAGCGGGACGATCCACGCCTACCGTTGAGGGTTCGACTGGCTTACATCAGTGGGCTGCCATCGTCCGACTGGTATTTGAGCACTTCGGTTACGGTCACATCTAGGTCGGCAAGCGCTTGCTGAAATGTGGCCATATGCGGGGCCTGGAAGTGCTCGACCAGCGCGGCATCGTCTTGCCACTTCTCGACAATGTGCATCACGCCGGGGTCGCATATATCTTGCGCAAAGGCATAGGAATGGCAGCCTTCCTCGGCGTTGGAGGCGTCGACCATCGTCGCGATCGCGTCACGCGCGGCATCAATTGCGCCGTCGCCAACTTTCGCTTTTGCGAGAACTATCAGCATAATGGTTTCCTCTCTCCGGCTTAGAAGCTGTGTTCGTAAACGCGCGAAATATCGCCGTTCCAGTCGCCATGGTAGAGGTCGAGCAGGCGCTGCGCTGGCACTTTCCCGCTGGCAACGATCTCGTCGAGCGTTTCGAGAAAACCCGTTTCGTTATCCCCGCTGGAATTGAGCGCGCCGCGCGCATTCAACCCTTGGCGAGCGATGGCGAGAACTTCGCGTCCCAAATCCTGCATCGTTCCCTTGCCACCGGGCAACGGAGTATCGAGCGCGAGCTTTGGCGCACCATCGCGCAGCGCCTTGCGCTCCTCCATCGACCAGTCCTTGACCAGATCCCATGCGGCATCGAGCGCGCCTTGGTCATAGAGCAGGCCGACCCACAAAGCGGGCAGCGCGCAAATCCGGCTCCACGGGCCGCCATCGGCACCGCGCATTTCGAGGAAGCTCTTCAGCCGCACTTCGGGGAAGGCGGTGGAAAGGTGGTCCCACCAATCGCTCTCCGTTGGACGTTCGCCGGGTAATGCCGGGAGTTTGCCGTCAAGGAAATCGCGGAAAGATTGTCCTGCTGCGTCCACATATTTCCCATCACGGAACACGAAATACATCGGCACGTCGAGCATGTAGTCAGCCCAGCGTTCGTAGCCGAAGCCTTCCTCGAACACGAAGGGCAGCATGCCGGTGCGATGGGGATCGGTGTCAGACCAGATATGGCTGCGATAGGAGAGGAAGCCATTGGGCTTGCCCTCGGTAAACGGCGAGTTTGCAAACAGCGCCGTCGCCAGCGGCTGCAGCGCCAGCCCGACACGGAATTTCTGCGCCATGTCGGCTTCGCTCGAATAGTCGAGATTGACCTGAATCGTGCAGGTGCGCAGCATCATGATGCGGCATATGCCAAAGGTCGGCAATCTGGGCCTGGACATGATG
>JBCBDF010000289.1:0-3095 GCA_038529875.1 Pseudomonadota bacterium
CCTGTGACCGAGGCGATCACCGGCGTTGATCTGGTCGAACAGATGATCCGCGTGGCGGCTGGCGAAAAGCTTGAAATGACGCAGGACGATGTCGGCATTGAAGGCTGGTCGATCGAAAACCGGGTCTATGCCGAAGACCCCTATCGCGGCTTCCTGCCCAGCACCGGCCGCTTGGTCGAATACCAGCCGCCGCTGGAGGGCTGGACCGATGATGGCAGCGCCAATGGTCGGCGCGGTGTCGATGGTGTGCGCGTGGATGATGGCGTGTACGAGGGCGGCGAAGTCTCGATGTTCTACGACCCGATGATCGCCAAGCTGATCACCTGGGGCGAAACCCGCGAGCAGGCCGCCGACAAGCAGATCGAAGCGCTCGACAATTTCCGGCTCAAAGGGCTGGGGCACAATGTCGATTTCCTCAGCGCGATCATGCAGCATGATCGGTTCCGCTCGGGCGAGCTGACCACTGGCTTTATCGCGGAGGAATACCCCGAAGGATTTGTCGGCGCGTCGGCAAGCGAAGAGTTCATGCGGCAATTGGCGGCGCTGTTTGCCGGTGCCGAGTTCACCGAGCGCGTGCGCGCGCAGCGGATTTCCGGTCAGATGGCACCCCTGCCGAACCCGCCATCCGATTGGATGGTGAAGATCGGCGACCGCTCATTCGACGTGTTGCTCGAAGAGGGCGGCGCGACCGTCGATGGTGTGACAATGCGGGGCACGTGGGACTGGGAAGTGGGCATGCGCTCGGCCCAGGTCACCGGCGAATTCAATATCGGCATCCAGATTGAACGCGATGGAGTGCGCTGGCGGATGACCACACGCGGTGCGTCTTACGATGCGCTGGTGCTGCCCGCTGGCATTGCACCTTTGGCCGAGCATATGATCGAGAAGGTGCCGCCTGATCTTTCCAAGATGCTGATCTGCCCGATGCCTGGCCTTTTGGTGAAGCTGCACGTGGCGGAAGGCGAAGACGTCCAGCCGGGTCAGCCGCTGGCAACCGTTGAAGCGATGAAGATGGAAAACATCCTGCGCGCCGAAAAAGAGGGCACAATCGCCAAGGTTAACGCAGCCGAAGGTGAGAGCTTGGCAGTTGATGCGGTGATTTTGGAGCTGGAATAGCACGTAATTGGTATCGCACAGAATGCATGCCAGTTAATTGACTTGGTAAACAGCTGCAGTTTTTTGCATTGATCGGAAAGATAATTCTAAGCATGTAGAAGAATAGCTCGCGCATTGTTTCATTATTGGATGCATTGCCAAAGAATTGCATCTTAACGACGAATTCACTGGAAAATTTTTCTGTAATTGATGACCATTCCAATCATCGCGAATCAGCGCGGTCGATCCAAGAGGTTGGAAAATGGCAAAGCAAGGCACAGGTTTTTTTGACAGCAAGGGTCAATATTACCGCTCGCCTGAAGAGGCGACTGTTAGCGACATCGCCGCCTTGCTCGGCCAGATCGGCGACGGTGAGAGCCTCGCACCGGGCATCGCGAACACGCTGCTCAGCCGCCGGGCTGATATTGAGCGGCTGTTTGCAGAACACGACGCGATGCTGATCGAGCAAGAGCGCATCAAGGCGGCTCTGGAAGACCTGCCGCAAAAAGTCTCAAAGTTTCCCAGTCGCGCCGAACGTTGAGCGGCTGGAGGCCATCCGTTTTGCGGCAGGCCGGAAAACTCTATTGAATCAACTTTAGAATGGTCTCAGCACATTCTTCCGGGCTCTGTGCGGATGTGTCGACTTCCAGGTCATATTCGATACGGCGGTGAAGCCGTGACGACTGCTCCCGCGCCAATCCGATCAGTCGATCGCCGCGCGCCTTTTCTCGGGCTTCAATCACACTGAGCGGTGCAAACACTTTGACGAACACAGCTCTACAGCTCTTCAGACCTGCGCGGTAATCGGCGATTTCGCGCGCATGACAGACTTCGTCAACAACGAGGTCAAGGCCCTTGTTTCCGGCTTCAACCACGAATCGACGCATGGCACCCAGCAGCTTTTCACCCTGCGGCCCGTTGGAAATGCGCGGCAATCGACCAAGAGGGCCTTCGACCTTGTCGAGCCGGAACCATTCGGGTTTGAACTCATCGCCATCGGGCAGGAACGACAAGAACTTGTCCATTTCGACATGCAGGATGGTCGTGTCTGATTGGGATTGGATGGCCTTGGCCAATGTGGTTTTCCCAGCGCTGCTGACACCGTTCAAGATGATAACGCGTGCCGTCACCCTTCAACCATCGCAACCGCGCGGATCCATCCGGCGCTGGCGCGTTCGATCTTCACCGGGAAGCAGCTGAAAGTGAAGCCGTGCGAGGGCAGAGCCGCCAGATTGGTAAGCTTTTCGATCTGGTAATAGGGGCGGATGCGCCCCGCCTTGTGACCCTCCCAGATGATGGCGGGGTCGCGCGTTTCCGCCCAGCGCTTGGCTGTGTGGCTGAACGGTGCATCCCAGCTCCACGCGTCCGTGCCGACGACTTCGACGCCGCGCTCGGTCAGCCATAGGGTCGCTTCTGCACCCAGTCCCACGCCCTGGTCGGTGAAGTTATCGGTACCGTAAACCGCGCCCGATTGGATCAGCACGATGTCGAGCGGTTGCAGCTCGTAGTCGACCGCCGCAAACGCCTCCTCCAGCTCAGTCGCGCTCACTACATGCCCGTGCGGCAGGTGCGAGAAATCGAGTTTCACACCGGGTCGAAAAAACCGGTCGAGCGGCGCCTCGTCAATGCTGGGTGCGGGGTTGGCGCCTTCATTGGTGGTCGAGTGATAGTGCCACGGCGCATCCATATGCGTGCCGTTATGCGTGGACAGCTCCAGCATCTCGACCGCCCAACCTTCGCCATCTGGCAGGTCGTCCTTCTGCAGGCCGGGGAAGAACATCGCGATCTGTTCCCAGGTGCTCTCATGCGTCATGTACTGGATCTTGGGCTGCATCACGTCAGGATCGGAAATCACATCATTGGTGATCGGGATCGAGAGGTCGATGAACTGGGTCATGCGGTGCTCACTGGTTCATGCAGTTGCTGATCGAGGAATGCTGCCACATCGGCCAGCTCAACATCGCGCGCGACAAACGCCTCTCCAATCCCATTGAGCAAGA
>JBCBDF010000290.1:0-3062 GCA_038529875.1 Pseudomonadota bacterium
TGCAGCGCGTGCGGCCTTGCCTGGTGCCAAAGGATCACCCGCTGCAACAATTTGACCGTGCCTGCATCGTCGCTTTCCACGTCGGCTTGGGCGATCAGTCGGATGACAAAGCCGAGCGCATCGGCCTGGGCGATGTCGGCGCTGCGTACCTGAGTGATCCCGGTCGTGCGCACCGCGTCGAAATCGACCTCTGCTCCGAAGCCAATCCCGGCCAGGATCGCCAGCTTATGCGCCGCGTCCACGCCTTCAATATCGAACGTCGGGTCCGCCTCGGCATAGCCAAGCCGCTGCGCCTCGGCGAGCGTTTCGCCAAAGTCCGCGCCGGTCTCCTCCATTTCGGACAGGATATAATTGCAGGTGCCGTTGAGGATGCCATAGATCCGCGTAAGCGCATTGGCCGCCGCGCCTTCGCGCAGGCCCTTGACCACCGGAATGCCGCCAGCGACGGCGGCTTCGAACTTCAATGGCTGCGCGCTTGCTTCGGCAATTTGCGCCAGCGCCATGCCGTGATGCGCGATCATCGCCTTATTGGCGGTGACAAACCCCTTGCCATTGCCGAGCACGGATTTGGCCAGCGCCAGCGCCGGACCATCCGACCCGCCGATCAGCTCGACCACCACATCAACGTCTGGGTCGGTGCCCATCGCCATCATATCGTCGGTCCACTGATACGCCGACATGTCGATTCCGCGATCCTTGCTGCGGTCGCGCGCGCTCACGCTCACCACCTCGATCGCGCGGCCCGCGCGCGCAGCAATCAACTCGCGATTGGTCTCGAGCAGGCGGATAACGCCCGCGCCTACCGTACCCAGGCCGGCAATCGCGATTCGCAATGGGGTTTTGGCGTCAGCCTGGCTCAATGAAATCCTCCTGCTTCAGATGCGCGTGTTCCGCCCGCGCACCATCAAGGCAAGCGGCTTAGCCGCGCATGATCCTATCGCAAGCGCAATTTGCGTTTGGACGCAGCAAGCTCAGCTCTCAGGACAGTGTCTGGAGCTAACTGTTAGTTATACGCCGCTCGCACGGACCAAGCTGTTCGAGCACAAAGCTGTAATCGGTCGATGCGAGCCTGCGGGCCGCAGGATCACGCGACAGATTGGCCGAGCTTGGCAGGCTCTGCGGCAGCGAGCAGGCCAGCCGATACCACCTGACGGTGCGCGGCTGCGGCGGGCGCGCCGCCGAATCGATGATTTCACCCCATGACACGCCCCAAACCGGGTTCTGACCGGGGCGGCGCAGGACGCTGACCGAGACGGGCGAGCGATCTTCGGTGCCAAGAAATATCTGCGTTTCCGATTCGCCAACCAGATTGCCGGGCACGGCCAGCGCATCGTTAACCCCGGTAACGACCGGCGGCGCATCGGAGGCGAGCAATTGCGTGAGAATCGGGCGCAGGCGCGCCACCAATGCGGGCGTATAATCCATCTGCCCCTCTGATCCGACCAGCTGGATCGACCCGGCCTTGCCGCGCACAGGCCGCGCAAATAGCAGCATTTCGCGCCTTTTCAGCTTGGGCGGCTTACCCTTCGCAGTGAGCGGCACATCGACGAGATAATTGAGCGATTCGCCAATTGCGGAGGAGCCGGACAGCAGAGAGAGGGTGCGCGCCTCTATATAAAGCCGTGCGAATCCGGGCTGGAGACCGGGCGCTCTTTCCGGTTTCAGCACGATTTGATCGCGAATTTCGGCCCGGATCACCAGCTCGCTGCGGTCTGCCAGAGTGGCAAGGTCGGCAAAAGTTGCGAGCTCGCTTTGCGGAACTGTCGGCTCTTGCGCAGCGGCTGGCAGGGCCATCAACACGAGACCGCAAGCCGCCGCCAGAGCGCTGTTTTTATTTGTTAAAATATAGTTAAACATAAACCCAATCGATATAACGAGGATGCGTCAAAGCGCGAGCCAGTTGCGTCAGTCTGTTCCACGCTTGAGACACTGAATCGGCCCTGAATGGATAAAGCGTTTGATTGCCTCCCGCATGATGTTTAAAGCCTGCCGTTACCGAAAGCGAGGATGGGGACAAAGTCGCTCTGGGTCGCAACTGCGATGTGGGGGAGAAATCACATTGGCAGGCAATCGGGTGAAAAAACCTGTTCCCATTTCGGGATGACTTGAGATAACGAGTTTCATTCGCAGTCTTCACTGCGCTTGAGGATCGGGCCAGCTGTTGCTGGTTGCAACGATGGAGAGAACAGAGCTGGATGGCCTACGCTGACCAAAAGATGAGCAGTAATCGCATTATTGCTCTGATCATCGTGGCGATAATTCATGTGGCCGTCGGCTACATGCTGGTTACGGGATTGGCCATTTCTGCGGTCAAGAACGTGGTCGAGCGCGTGACGACGATCGACATTGAGGAACCACCGCCCCCTGAGGAGGAACCCCCTCCCCCACCACCACCGGAAGATGTGCCTCCACCGCCTGTCTTCGTTCCAGACATTCCGCTGGACCTGAACACAAATCCGACCCCGCCGCAGACGGACACCACACCGCCTCCGCCGCGTGAGTTCGTTGATCCGAATGCGGGTCGGGAACCACCGCCACCGCCGCCACCGCCTCCGCCGCCTGATCTTTCAGCATCGGCATCTCCGCGGAACCAGGGCCGTTGGGCTGCGCAAATTCAGCGCAATTATCCAACGCGCGCTATTCGCCGCGAGGAAGAGGGCACTGTTGGTGTCGCCGTGACCATTGGCACCAATGGTCGGGTCGAATCGTGCAGCGTAACGCGGCCAAGCGGCTCAAGCTCGCTGGATGATGCGGCATGTAAGGGAATGCGGCGTTACGCACGCTTCAATCCTGCCAAGGATCGCAATGGCAACCCGACATCCGGGCGCTTCTCGACCAGCATCAGGTATCAACTCGACTAAACGGAATTGGATTGGGCGCGGCCTGAACCAGGCCGTGACCCGGGGATATTAAAGAGGACTTTTCGCAATGATTATTCAACTTCTTACTGCAGCTGCCGAAGCTCCAGAAAACCAGTTTGGCTTCGTCAAAGCCATGGAAGAAGGCGGCCCCGTCGCCTGGTTCATCCTTTCTGTGATGGTGATCATGAGCGTTGGCTCATT
>JBCBDF010000291.1:0-3045 GCA_038529875.1 Pseudomonadota bacterium
CCAGCGCGGTATCGTTAGCGACCCAGGTCAAGCTGGTGCGTGTTTCGGGGATTTCGTCGGCCAGCAATTCGCCGGTTTCCAGATCCTTGATCCGGGCGGTGAAGCGCTCCGCACCGTTGGTGTCGGTCGAATACGCAAGATAGCGGCCGTTCTGGCTCACTGACATTGCACCAAGGCGGAAATATTCGAGGTCTTTAGCAAGCGCATTTTCATCCAGGATCAGCTGCGCTTCCGCGCTGTCACCGCCTGCCACAGCTTTACGGTAATGCTTGCGATATTGCGCACCCTCGTCGAATTCCGACCAATAGAGGTAATCGCCATCCTTTTGCGGAACCGTGCTGTCATCTTCCTTGATGCGCGCGCGCATCTCGGTAAACAGTTCCTCGGTCAGCGCCTTTTGCGGGGCCATCTTGGCCTCGAACCAGGCATTCTCCGCCTCGAGATACTCCAGCACTTCCACGTCATCGACGGTCGGATAGGACTGATCCTTAAGCCAGTGATACGGATCGGAAATCGTGATCCCGTGGTGGGTGAATGTGTGTTCGCGCTTTTCAGCGATTGGCGGAGAGGTTGGCGCCGCCTGGTTTGCCTCGGATTTCACGTTGGTCGTTTCCTCTTGAGTGGCCGCTTGCGCCGCTTGAAACGGCACACCGGCCAATGCTGCTGCAAGCGAGAGTGATGCCAGGGGGGAGATTTTCATGCGCTCGATATTCCTTTGCACGATGCGCGCATGGGTGGAAACCCGGCGCGCAACAACCTATGCTGGTTTCATAGACGATAGCCCGCGCGCGGCAAGCGCACCCGCTCTTAGGAATCGACCAAATGCTGATGCAAACTCACGAAGCTCGCCTCTCTGCCCTACGCGAAGAGTTGAAACGCCGCGATCTCAGTGGCTTCATAGTGCCGATTTCCGACGAGCATATGAGCGAATATGTCGGGGAATATGCGCAGCGGCTTGCGTGGCTGACCGGGTTTGGCGGGTCGGCCGGGTTTGCGGTGGTGACGCTCGATCATGCGGCGATGTTCGTCGATGGCCGCTACACCGTGCAAGTGCGCGACCAGGTCGACGGCGCTCTGTATGAATATTGTTCGATCCCCGGCGATAGCGCCGCGAAATGGCTGGCGGACAAATCGCCGGAGGGCGCGCGGATCGGCTACGATGCGTGGCTGCACACCGCAGGTTGGGCGAAATCGATGTCGGCGCAACTGAGCGAGGCGGGTGTCGAGCTGGTCGCCACGACAGGCAATCCGATTGATGCGGTATGGCAGGACCAGCCCGAGCCTTCGCTGGCCGAGGCGTTCGCGCAGGATGATGCCCATGCGGGCGCGAGTTCAGCCGAAAAGCGCGCCGAGATCGCCGACTGGTTGAAAGAGAACGGGCACGATGCGCTGGTTGTCTCCGCGCTCGATTCGATTGCGTGGTTGCTCAACATTCGCGGGAAGGACGTGACGCATACGCCGGTCGCGCTTTCCTATCTGGTGGCGCATGCCGATGGGCGCGCGGAGCTGTTTATCGCGCCTGAGAAGGTCACGCCCGAGCTGACCCAGCACCTTGGCAATGCCGTGACGATCCGCGCGCGCGACGAATTCAGCGCCGCGCTCGGCGAAATGGGCGGCAAAAGCGTCAGCGTCGATCCCAATTTCGGCGTCGCTGCCATCGCGCAGGGTCTGAAGTCCGTCGGCGCCAAGGTCGCCTTCAAGCCCGACCCAACGATCCTTGCGAAAGCGATCAAGAACCCGGTTGAGCAACAGGGCCACCGCGATGCGCAGGCCCGCGATGGCGCAGCGGTTGCGCGCTTCCTGCGCTGGCTCGAAGTGACCGCGCCCGGCGGCGAGGTCGATGAATTGGCGGCCGCTGCCAAACTGAAGAGCTTCCGCCGCGAGCATGGCGATCTGCGCGACCTCTCCTTCGACACGATCTCTGCCGCTGCTGGCCACGCCGCACTGCCGCATTACAAAGTCGATGAAGACAGCAATATCCCGATCCCGCCCGGCAGCATCTATCTGGTCGATTCCGGCGGTCAGTATCCCGCTGGCACAACCGATATCACCCGCACCGTGTGGATCGGCTCAGCTGATGGAACCGCGCAGCCGACCGATGAAATGCGTGACCGCAACACGCGCGTTCTCAAAGGGCATATCCAGCTCGCCCGGGCCATCTTCCCGCAAGGAACCAGCGGCGGGCAGCTGGACGCGCTCGCCCGGCAATATCTGTGGGAAGCGGGCGTCGATTACGCACACGGCACCGGGCATGGCGTCGGCAGCTTCCTCGCCGTGCATGAGGGGCCGCAGCGCATCGCCAAGCCATTGGGCGGGCAGGCCGGGACCAATCAGGAATTGCATGCCGGAATGTTCCTTTCCAACGAGCCGGGATATTACAAGCCGGACGCGTTCGGCATTCGGATCGAAAACCTCGTGCTGGTCGAGGAACGCGACATCGAAAACGCGGAGGGCACCTATCTTGGCTTTGAAACGCTCACTTTCGTGCCGCTCGATCGCAAGCTGATCGACACAAGCCTGCTAACCGAGGCCGAGATTGCGTGGGTCAATAGCTATCATGAGCAGGTGCGCGCGCTGCTCGCGCCGCAGCTCGAAGGCGAAGACCTGGCGTGGCTGGAACGGGAGTGCGCGCCGCTCTGAGCGCTTGCGAGCACTTTAATGTTCCTGTAATGTTCTCTTTATCGAGTCGCGCAGATTGCTGGTCTTCGCGCTGCTAAGAGGGAGAATACATCATGATCGGATATGTAACGCTGGGCACCAATGACCTGCCGCGCGCGGCGGAGTTCTACGACGCAATTGCCGAGCAATTTGGCGTTGGACGAATGATGGAGTTCGATACATTCATCGCCTGGGGTACAATGGGCGGTGCACCGGGTGTTGCCGCGACCAAACCGTTTGACGGCGAAGAGGCAACCGTAGGCAATGGCACAATGGTCGCGCTGCAAGTCGAAAGCCCGGAGAAGGTGAAAGCGATCTACGATATTGCCATGAACAAGGGCGGCAGCGACGAAGGCGCGCCCGGCCCGCGCGGCGATGATGGCTTTT
>JBCBDF010000292.1:0-3040 GCA_038529875.1 Pseudomonadota bacterium
TCCAATAGAATTTCATCGCCGTCGCGGATCACACCCCGCAGGCCCGCTGCCCGACCCAGAACCGGCACACCCATAGCGCGCGCAACGATCACCACGTGGGCGGTGAGCGAGCCTTCTTCGAGAATCACGCCCTTGAGCCGCCGTCGATCATATTCGAGCAGTTCGGCCGGTCCCAGATTGCGCGCAATCAGGATCGTGTCGCGCCGCAGCCCCTGGCTCGCCGCCGTACCCAATTGCCCTGAAACGATCCGAAGCAAGCGATTGGAGAGGTCCTCCAGATCGTGCATCCGGTCCGCCAACAGCGCATCGTCGATCTCGCGCATCCGCATCCTTGTGCGCTGTTGCACCCGCTCGATCGCTGCCTCGGCGGTCAGGCCGCTGTCGATGGCTTCGTTGATGCGCCGCGACCACCCCTCGTCATAAGCGAACATCTTGTAGGTCTCGAGCACTTCCTCATGCTCGCCGCCAACACCGAATTCCGCTTGGCTGGAAAGGTGATCAATCTGCTCTCGCATCTTGTCGAACGCGCGATAGACTCGGGCGCGCTCCGCCTCGATATCGTCAGCCATCACCTGTTCAATCTGAACGCGCGGCTGGTGATACACAGCGAGACCCGATGCGAGGCCTTTGACCAGCGTCAGCCCGTTCAGCGTCTGCGTACCGGTCAGCCCTTCGGCCAGGCTACGCGCTTCCTCCTCATCGACCAACTCGGCATTGGCGATCAGTTCCGACAGCACCATCGCGGTGGTTTGCAGCGCCTCGATCTCGACATCTTCATAGCGGCGGGGCTCGACATGCTGGACGCACAAGACGCCCACGGCACGCTGGCGATAGACGATTGGCACACCGGCGAAGGAGTGGAATTTGTCCTCGCCGGTCTCCGGGCGATATTGAAAGTCTGGATGCGCCTTCGCCTCGGCCAGGTTGAGCGTCTCAACCTTGTCGGCAATGCTACCGGTCAGCCCCTCGCCGATTGCCATGCGGGTTACGTGAACCGCGCTCTTGTTCAGCCCCTTGGTGGCGAACAATTCGAGCATACTCTCGCGCAGCAGGTAGATCGAGCAGACCTCGCTATCGAGGCTCCCCCCGATAATTTCGACCACCGAATCCAGCTTGCCCTGCGCATGCATGCGCGAGGCCATTACTTCGTGCAGGCGAGTGAGAATTTGGCGGGCGGCGGCGGCGGCTGTCATATCCACATGGGGTTAGAGAACCCGCCGCGCAAAAGCAAAGCGCTTGCCAGCATTTTGAGATGTGGTGATGGCTCCGATCTTGCCAGATCACGCCAGCCAGCGCGGCCCTCACCCAACTACGTTCGGATAATCTCTTCTTTCAATCGCAGTTTCTGTTTCTTCAGCGCCTGAATCGTCGCGGCATCGGGGACAGGTCGGTTCATCTCGGCGCGAAGCTGGGCGTCGAGCCCGGCATGTTTTGATTCAAGCGCGTTGAGGTGGGATGATCCTGCGGACGATGCCATAAAGAGTCTCCTGAATAGGGGTGATGGACCCCGGGGTTGGAGCGACTCGTCCGACGCGGACGAACCGCGAAATCACATAAAACCACAAGATGCCCAGCTTGCAAAGCGCTACATGCCGATCAATGAGGGGTCGCGTGGCCAATCCAAGGCGAGCGCCCTCGGCAGAATTATTTTTCGATCGATTTCAACCGCAATCGTACTTAGGGTCAGGACCTAGGCTTAACCTCTGGTTTGCCTTCCTGAGCTACTGGCAATAATGGCCGCAAAGCATGGGCCGGGAGTGACCACCCAATGCCGTCTTGCGAAAACAGAAAATCGGGCGATAAGCGCGCATGAACGAAGCGGAACTGCAAAAGCGACTTGAACTCCTGCGCACCGAGCATCGCGACCTCGATGCGGCAATCGATGCGCTGCGCGAGGCGGGATCGACCGACCAATTGCAAATCGCCCGGCTGAAGAAACGCAAATTGCGCCTCAAGGACCAGATCGCGGTGATCGAGGACAATCTGCTGCCCGACATTATCGCCTGAGCGCCAAGCAACGCTCGCCCAAGCAACGCTCAAAGGGCAAAGGTCATGTGCGGCTTTGTGCCAGCGCGGGACGGATCGGTATTTTCAGCAGCATTTCTCGTTACCGCGCTGGAGTTAAGCGCTATCCGGGAGTAATGCTGATCCCACAAATGAGCCCCACAACCAATCTTTCCCAGCCGATTATTGAGGCGCTTTATTCAGAAGCGCTGCTGCTCGCTGATGACGTGCGCGCCGTGTTCGCCGTCGGCACCAAAGAGCCGACAATGGGCGAGGATGATTCGGTACGGCTGGCCCTGTCGATCGAGGGGCTGAAAACCACCACCCGCATGATGCATATCCTGGCCTGGTTGCTGAACCAGCGCGCCTATTTCTCTGGCGAGCTGAGCGAAAACCAGGTCCGCCGTCACGGCGAATTGCCCGATGACCGCCCCACTGACCCGAAACAACTTGCCATGCTGGAACCGGCTACGCGTGAACTGATCGAGGAAACGGCTCGGCTTCACATGCGCATTTCACGGCTTGACGATGCGTGGCGCCAGGGACTTGAAGCAGCCTCTCCAGCGCGCGCTTTCCAGGATCGGATTGGCCGCGAATTCGGGCGGCTGGGTTAAGATTTTTCTGGGTGGAGGGAGCGGGCTGGCCATGGCATCCCAAAATTAAGCCGCCGCCAGCGCCTTCTTCCAGCGCATTAGCCGCTCGTCGCGAACGTCCTCGTCCATCACCGGTTCAAAACTGTTGAGCTTGCCGCGCATAGCCTGCGCCGCGCTGTTCAAATCAGGGTGTATATTAGCCCCGGCGGCGGCGAGCATCGCCGCCCCCAGCGCCGTCGTTTCAACAAATTCGGGCCGCTCTACGGTCAGGTTCAGCATGTCGGCAAGATCCTGCGCCATCCAGTCATTCGCGCTCATTCCGCCATCAATCCGCAGAGTGCCCCAACCCGTGCCATCCTTGGCAAAAGCCTCAGCCAGATCGTGCGTCTGGTGCGCCATCGCCTCCAGCGCCGCGCGTGCCAATTCCGCCTTGCCGCTGGCGA
>JBCBDF010000293.1:0-2966 GCA_038529875.1 Pseudomonadota bacterium
ATATTGCGCACGATTGGCACGGTCGAGCTGGTCGCTGAGGCCGAGAATGGCTTGGAAACAATCGCGCTGGTGAAGGAGCACAAGCCTGACCTACTGCTGCTGGATGCCGCGATGCCGCTCGCGCGCGGGGTGCAGGTCTATGGCGAGGTGCGGCGCTGGTCGCCTGATACCAAGGTTGCGGTTGTTACTGGTTTTACGGCAACCGGCATGCTGGCCGATTGGCTGGCAGCGGGTGTCGATGGCCTGTTCCTGAAAAGCGCCGAGCCAGACGAGATGCGACGCGGCTTTACTGAAATTCTGGCCGGCGGGAAATTCGTTGCTGAGGAGGTGTCGGACAAACTCGCAGCCGAGCCCGAGCGTGAGGAACTGACTGCGCGCGAGCGGGAGGTGCTTGCTCTGATTGCAGCCGGGCATCAGAACGTAGCGATTGGCGAGCAGCTCTTCATCAGCCCCAAGACGGTCGAAAAACACCGCGCCAGCCTGATGGCGAAACTCGGCGTCAATTCGGTCTCGGCTTTGCTGGTCCATGCGCTGCGCGAGGGTTTGCTGGATGAGCATTCGCAATTGTGAGCATGATTGCGGGCCGTCCAGATCAACCTTGCTCGTGGATGAATGGGGGATCGACCCCATACAGGCGCGCAACCATGACGCTTAGTCTGTGTGCATGATAACAAATCGACCTTCTTTGCGTTGGATTGGCGCATTCTTTTTTGCGCTCCTGGCCTTTGCGGCGGCGCTGCTGACCCATCAGCCGCTAACGGCCCAAACCTCTGCCGAAGACGCGAATGACGCAGGCACAATCATTCTGCCGATTGGCAACAATCACGCGCAGACCTTTGGCAGCATTCGTTATCTGATCACCGAGACTCAGGCGCTGGATGCCGATGCCGTGCTGGCCCAGCGAGATGCGTTCAAGCCGGTCGCCAGCCCGTGGATAGATTTTGGGGATCAGGACGGTGCAGTCTGGTTGCTCACAACTGTGCGAAACGACCAGGTTCGCTCGGGCGAGTGGATGATAGACGTGCAGCGCCCGTTTGTGGACGAGCTGTTGGTGCAGAAAGTCACTGAATCAGGCGCGCGCGAAACCTTGCTGGCGGTGGATGGCGACACGCATTTCGATGATCGCCCCGTCGTCAGCCAGTATCTGGTCGCGCCGCTCTTCATGGAGGCGGGTGAAACCGCTCAGATATTGGTCGGGATGCGGTCCTCAACGGGCAGCTGGATGCCGCTGACTTTCGCCACACCAGAGAGAATGCGCACGGCACATATGCAGGAGGCGCGCTTCAACTGGATCATCAATGGAGCCATCGGCGCGCTTGCTTTGGTCGCGCTGGCAATGGGGCGGCTAGTTGGATGGCGGCTCGCGCTCGGCTTTGCCGCCTATGCTCTTGCGGGGGCACTGTTTGTCGCCAACAATGAAGGCTATCTGCATCGTTTCGTATTGCCGGATGTGGCGTGGCTTTATCAGCCGCTGAACTTCGTCTTGCTGCCAGTGATGGCGCTGGC
Organism: Pseudomonadota bacterium; assembly: GCA_038529875.1. Taxonomy (GTDB): domain Bacteria; phylum Pseudomonadota; class Alphaproteobacteria; order Sphingomonadales; family Sphingomonadaceae; genus Erythrobacter. The sequence goes on from JBCBDF010000293.1 coordinate 1,507, forward strand.
TGCGCTCCATTTCGCCAAGCTGTTCGCCGAGCTGAAAGAGCGGCGGCCACGGCTCGCTTTGGGCGTGACGATGCTGCAGATCTTGCTTGCGGTGCTAGCCATCATCGCGGCTTTGTTCTGGCGCAGCTCGATCCCCCAGGCGATGGTGCTGGGGGCGGTTCCGATTGCTGCGCTGGTCTATGTGTTGGTTGGTGTTGGCGCTTGGCGTGACCGAGTGCTAGGCGCACTCCCATTCCTGTTGGGTACGCTGGCACTGGCGCTCACGATAGCGGTCATGGCGGCGGTGTTGCTCGCGCCGGGACGTTTCGCGATGACAGTCGCGCTCGATTATTTCCACATAACCTTACTCTTTGAAGCGCTGGCTTTCTTCATCGCAATCCTGGTGCGAATGCTGGCGATGCAGCGCGATCTCAACCGCTCTCTGCAAGCCGAAGTCGCCGCCACGAATGAGAAGCTCGCGCTGGCTGAGCAATTGCAGCAAAGCCGATCGCGCTATGATGCTGCGCGGGATAAGGCGGAGTCGATGCGCGCCCGTCTGGCCTCAACTACACACGATCTGCAGCAGCCGATGATCTCACTGCGCCAGGGGCTGCAACGGCTGGCGAGCCGCGACGATGAGGCCTCGGGCAAGCTCGCCGCAGCGCTCGATTATCTTGAGGCAGTGACGGCCACTGGGCTGGCCGATAGCACGCCGGAAGATGATCAGCAGGCCGGTGAGAAGCCGGATGAAGGAGCGGAGAGCTTCGCGGCTTCCGTGGTGTTGGACAATTGCGCGGCGATGTTCCGCAGCGAGGCAGAAGCGCGCGGTGCCGAATTGCGCATTCGACCGAGCAAGGCCAAGGTGCACACCGACCCGGTCGCTCTTATGCGCGCGGTCAGCAATCTCGTGTCCAACGCGCTGAAGCATGCATCGCCAAGTAAGGTGCTGATCGCCGCGCAGGAGCGCGAGACGCATGTGCTGGTCCGGGTAATCGACAACGGCAAGGGGATGGACGAGGCGCAATTGGCGCAGCTCACACAGGCCTATGCCAAGGGTGATGACAGCGACGGGCAGGGCCTCGGGCTCGCGCTGGTACAGGAATTTGCGCAGTCACCAGGACATGATCTGAACATCCAGTCGAAGCCGGGAATGGGAACCTGCTTTGCACTAAGAGTTCCGCTCGCTCACTAAGCCCGGCAGTCGATGATGGGGGATCCGCCCCATAGAGACGATCCGGGTCATGGCGGTAATTCGGTTTCATCGAAAAGGAGAACCGAGATGGATCAGAAAAATATGAAATTCGCCGCGCTGCTCGCCGCTGGATGCGCCGCGATGGCAGTGGCTGGATGCGCGACCACTTCGAACGCTGGGCAAAGCGAGCTAGCAGTCGAAGCTGATGCCCCCACTGCTGTGATGTCCGAGGTCAATGAGCCTCAGGCGGAGCCGCAAGAGCAGGCCGAGGGGGCCTACAGCGCGACAC
>JBCBDF010000294.1:0-2939 GCA_038529875.1 Pseudomonadota bacterium
CCCCGCGGCACTTCATTGCTATCCTCATCGAATATCCGAATGTCGGTGCCCGGCATCGCGCGGCCAACCGACCGCATGCGTTCATTGCCCTCGACCGAGTGATCCTCTGGCCGCAACAGAGTGACCGTACCGCAGGTTTCCGTCATGCCGAACACTTGCAGGAACCCCGCCTTGGGCATGGTCCTGACCGCCTCTTTCAACAGTTCGAGCGGCATCGGAGCCGCGCCATACATGACGTATTTCACGCGGCTGAAATCGGTGTCTTTCGCATTCGGATGCTGGATCACCATTTGCAATGCAGCTGGCACGATGAACGATTGCGTTGCCCCTGCCGCAATCCCTTTCAGGAACTCTCCGGGATCGAACTCTTCCTGAATTATCGCGCGAATGCCGTTGGAGATAGAGGCGATGACGATGCCTGTGCCCCCGATATGCGCGCACGGCATAGCAACCAGCATGCAATCATCGGGGCCTGGGCTGTTCCACGGATCGCCAGCTGCCTTGGAAGTGTTGCGTAGAGCGACCAGAGCGGCATTGCTCAGTTCGGCCCCTTTGGGATTGCCAGTGGTGCCGCTGGTATAGAGCTGCAAAACAGGGTCATCGGGGGCCGACGGGGTAAAGCTGGCGGGCGAAGCCGCAGCGATTGCCTCCACCATTTCCGGCTCTTCCAGAATTGTCACCGATTGCGCGATGTCAGGGGCAAGCTTGGACACGACCTCGGAAAAGCCCGTGCCGGTGACCATGAATTTGGCCCCGGTATCCTTCAGGATATAGGCGATTTCAGGAGGCGCCAGCCGCCAGCCGATCGGTGCCATCACCGCGCCCATCCGCGCTGCGGCCAAGAACATCGCGTAATAGATCGTCCGGTTCTTGCCGAGCCATGCGATCCGGTCACCTTTGGCGATGCCATGCGCTTGAAACACAGCGATCATCCGCCGCGTCATATCGTCAAGCTGGCCGAAGGTTAGCGCCTCGTCACCCTGCTCAAAAGCAATGCTGTCTGGGCGTTCGTTTGCCCAATGGGAAACAAATGCATCAAAGGTGCAATGATCCTGTGTCGATTCCATGCTCTCTCCGCGGTTATATTGCTGTTGTTAGGTTCAGCTTAGGCTGGCGGACATGGATTTGCCAAGCGGCTTAGTGACGTGAACAGATCAGCTCCAGCGCCCCGCAGATCGGGCGCGCGGTTCCCGCACCAGAATCCAGACCAACAGGCCCATTGGCCCCGCCATCAGCGTCGCCAGCAGGATCGGAGCCTGTATCCAACGCGGGAAGAACTTCGCATCGGCGTCACGCGCGATCCATAGGCCCACAAACAGGTCAAAGGCGAGGTAATGGGCCCAGCCAATCACGACCCCGGCATCGCTGGCAAAGACCGCGCGCACGCCCTCTATACTGGTGAAGTTCGCCCCACCATCTCCGGCGTCGAAGAAGCCCGATAGCACACCGATCAGCGAGACCGCATAAATCACGCACAGGATGCCAACCCCGATATAAAGCACCCCTGCCAAAACTGCCGGATGACGCGGTGCAAGGATGAGCGCAGCCCAGGCGATCAACGCCAACAGGTTCACCGCGCCAAAAACCGCTGCCCATTCCATCGTCTGTCTCCCCACAGTCTCGCGAGATTATTCGTCCTCGATCACGCCTAGCCGCTCGCAGCGTTGGCGCCATTCGCGGGCAGCTCGCTTCATCGAGTCGTTGTTATGGGTGAAGCGCCCGGCGGCGTTGCGCATCGCCAAGCCCAGCGCCGCCTCGGACACGACGCGCGCGTCGATTGAGCGATAGGCGGCCCATTTGCCTCCCAACATGGGATCGAGCAGTGGGCTGAACATCACACCCAGCCGCTCAACCACGCGCAAATCATTGGTGCGCGGCCCCCTCAACAGACCGGGGCGCAGAATGTCGAGCCGCTTGAAACCGACCTTGGACAGGGCATTTTCGGTCTCGCCCTTCACCTTCATATAGAAGTTCTTGGAGCGCCAATCCGCGCCCGCCGCGCTAACCGCGACCATGTTGGGAATGCCCGCTTCCTTGGCCGCTTCTGCGGTGGCCAGTACCAGATCGTGATCGACCGCACGAAACGCCTCTTCATCGCGGCCCGATTTGCGCCAAGTGGTGCCCAGCGCGCAAATCAGTGCCCGCGGCTGGATCGCCTCAAAGACCTCGCCCCATTTGTCAGGCGCGGCGACGAACATTTCCATCCGCGCGCCATCGGGCAGTGGCGCCTCGCGCCGGGCAACGCCGACAATACGGGTGTCTTCGATATCATTGCTGATCTCGATCACGCGGCGCCCGATCAGGCCAGTGGCACCCACCAATGCTATGCGGCTAACGTCAACCATGGAAGTTGCCCTTACACACTGGCCTTACACATAGGAAAGTCCCTGTGGAACTTCGCCGTAGATTTCGCTGCAAGCCCGAATGGCGAAACGGTCGCTCATCCCGGCGATGAAATCGGCGATAGCACGGGCGCGCTGCGGATTGCTGCCGGGCAAGCGCCCCTGCCACTCGTCAGGCATCAAAGTGTGATCCTGCGAATAAGCGACAAACAGACGCGACACGACATCGCGCGCTCTCGCAGCGGCAGCCACCTGTTCAGGGTGATAATAAAGCTTGTCGTACATGAAGGCCTTGAGCGTTCTTTCCTGGGCCGCGAAGCCGGGGGAGAACCCGGCCAATTGCTTTGATGCAGCCCGCACTTCATCGACATGTCCGATACCGTCCAGATTGGCGCGGGTGTGCACCAGAACATCATTGACCATCAGTCCGATCTGGTCGCGGACCAGCTCGCGCAATTGGCGCTCGCGCGGGGCATTGGGGAAGCGTTTTTCGACCGCCCGACATTGACGATGGTCTGCGCGCCGGCTTTCTGGAGCTTGACGATCTGCTCGAACTGGATTTCCTCGCGGATCAATGGCGGGCGGTCGAAAAACGCT
>JBCBDF010000295.1:0-2934 GCA_038529875.1 Pseudomonadota bacterium
AGGCAGCGCCCGGTGCGCTTTACCGAGGCTTCGATGGCTTCGATATCGAGCGGCATCAGCGTGCGCAGGTCGAGGATATCGGCCTCAATGCCTTTGTTCGCGCAAACCGCCTCGGCCACATGCACCATCGTGCCATAGGCCAGCACGGTGAGCTGCTCGCCCTCGGTCACCTGCCGCGCCTTGCCCAGCGGGATTTTGTAATACCCCTCTGGCACGACGCTGTCCTTGTGCTTCTTCCAAGGCTCAACCGGCTTGTCGTAAAAGCCGGTGAACGGACCATTATAAATACGCTTTGGCTCAAAGAAGATGACCGGATCATTGTCTTCAATCGCGGCAATCAACAGCCCCTTGGCATCATAGGGGGTCGCCGGAATCACGGTTTTCAGGCCCGCGACATGAGTGAACAGCGCCTCGGGCGATTGGCTGTGCGTCTGTCCGCCAAAAATACCGCCGCCAAATGGCGAACGCACTGTCATCGGCGCGATGTAATCCGTTGCCGAGCGATAGCGCAGCCGCGGTGCGTCGCTGATCAGCGGTTAGAGGCCGGTATAGATATTATCGGCAAACTGGATCTCCGGGATCGGACGCAGGCCATAGGCGCCCATGCCCACCGCAACCCCGATGATGCCGCATTCGGAAATCGGCGTATCGAACACGCGGGTCTTGCCGTGCTTTTCCTGAAGGCCAGCGGTCGCGCGGAACACGCCGCCGAAATAGCCAACATCTTCGCCCATCACGATGGTGTCCGGGTCACGCTCAAGCATGATGTCGAGCGCGTCGTTGATCGCCTCGATCATGTTGATCCGGCGTTCCGTCGTTCCGCTCGCTGCTTCAGGCGCGCTTTTCACGTCGCTGGCTTTCACGTCATTGGCGCTCATTTGCCCGCCTCATCTTTCGGATGGCGGTCAGGCCATTTGATCTCGCGCTCGCGGGTCGCCTGCGCCGCCTGCTCTTCGAGATGCCAGGGCAGCTCTTCGAACACGTCTTCGAACATGGTGTGGAATGGATGGTGCAGACCGTGGCCGAGAATGCCGTTCTTTTCGGCCTCCTTGGTCACCGCTTTGACTTCCTCGGCGCATTTGAGGTCCATCGCCTCCTGGCGTTCCTCATCCCATTCACCAAGCGCGATCAAATGGTTCTTGAGACGCATCACCGGATCACCCAGCGGCCATTCTTCGCGTTCCTGCGCGCTGCGATAGCCGGATGGATCATCGGAGGTTGAGTGCCCTTCTGCCCGGTAGGTGAAGTATTCGATCAGCGTCGGGCCTTGGTTCGCCCGCGCGCGGTTCGCGGCCCATTCCTGCGCGGCGTAGCAGGCGAGCGCATCATTGCCGTCTACGCGCAGGCCAGCGAGGCCATAACCCAACGCGCGGGCGGCAAAAGTCGTCCGCTCTGATCCGGCAAAACCGGAGAAGCTGCTGATTGCCCACTGGTTGTTGATAACATTGAGGATAACCGGTGCATTATACACGGTCGCAAAGGTGCAGGCGCTGTGGAAATCGCCTTCAGCCGTGGACCCCTCGCCAACCCATGTTGCGGCGATCCGGCTGTCGCCTTTGATCGCGCTGGCCATCGCCCAGCCGACGGCTTGCGGCGTCTGCGTCGCAAGGTTGCCGGAGATGCTGAAAAAGCTGTGCTCGCGGCTCGAATACATGATCGGCAGCTGGCGGCCCTTCAGCTTGTCGCCCTTGTTCGAATATATCTGGTTGATCATCTCGATCAGCGGATAACCGCGCGCGATCAGGATGCCCTGCTGGCGATAGCTTGGGAACACCATGTCATCGCTGGCCAAAGCCATCGAGGCGGCAACGCTGGTCGCTTCCTCGCCGGTGCACTTCATGTAAAAGCTGGTTTTGCCCTGCCGCTGACCGCGAAACATCCGCTCATCGAACGCGCGGACCATCGCCATATGGCCGAGCATTGTGCGCAGTGTCTCTGGCGAAAGCTTCGGGTCCCAGGGGCCATGCGCCTTATCGTCGTCGCCTAGCACCCGGACGAGGCCATAGGCCAGCTCGTGCATATCGTCGGGTTGCGCGCTTTCATCAGGGCGCGGCATCTTGCCCGGCGCACCGACATCAACATCGGCGAAATTCACCGGATCGCCGGGCCGCGAGCGCGGCTCGGGTACGTGCAGTGCCAGTGGCGGCCGGTTTGAGGACGCTCTGTCGTTAGCAGCATCGGCCATATGTGCGCTCTCCCAATTGGGTCACCCGATCACATGACGGGCTTACAATCATTGCGTTGTGACGAACGATTATTTCACCCGCTCATAGCGGTCAAGCGGAGTCCACTAGACCGCAACAGGAGCCTTGATCGGAGCCTGCGGCGCGTAATCATGCACCACGAAATCCTCGATTGCGTAGTCGAAAATTGTTTCGGGCTTGCGCGTGATCTCCAAAGTGGGCGAACCCTGGGGCTCGCGGGTCAGCTGCTCTTCAATCAAATGCGCGTGATTGAGGTAAAGATGCACGTCACCGCCCATCCACACCAGTTCGCCCGGCTGCATGTCGGTCTGTTGCGCCATCATCCGCGTTAGCAAAGCCGCAGACCACAGGTTGAACGGCAGGCCCAGCGCGACATCACAGCTGCGCTGATACAGCACGCAATTCAGGCGAGCATCCGGCCCACTACCATCAACGTGGAACTGATAGGTCTTGTGGCAGGGCGGCAGCGCCATCTGATCCAGCTCTGCGACGTTCCACCCTTCGATGATATGCCGCCGACTGCCGGGATTGGTCCGCAGGCTTTTCACCACTTGGGCGACCTGATTGATCCCCTCGCCGCGCTCATACAGCCCATCCTTGCGGTAACGATAGGTCGGCCAGCGGGTCCATTGCGATCCATAGACCGGGCCAAGATCGCCCCATTTCTTGGCAAACTCCTCATCATCGGCAATGCGCTGAACAAAGTCATCCAGCGCAATATCCTCGCCCG
>JBCBDF010000296.1:0-2934 GCA_038529875.1 Pseudomonadota bacterium
CATTGCCGCAAAGTTTCTGCCAACCAATGTCATGCTGGTGCTCGTGGGCAGCGTGCTCACCCTGACCACGGGTTACTGGCTCGTCACCGGCCTCATGTGATACGCACGAATCTGACCGAGCTACGTAGAATCCCTCATTCTCGAAAGACCGCGCCTCCGCAATTCTACGTATGCGACCCGAAGGCTGAGAAATTAGCCGAAACCTAGAGGCGGCCTTTGTGCCGCCTCTTCTTTTTGAAACCCGGCTGGGCTCTTGTGCGCCCCCTTAGCGAGCCAAAGCCTATCCGCGAAAACCCGTATAGCCAGACGCGGCGGCTATGGCGCAATCACACGGATATCAGGAGCAGAAAAGGGAAACAGATCGAATGCGGGCCTCGCGCGAAAACCGTTGGATTTTCAAAGGCGCCTTGGTGCTGCTCGTCGCGATTCTGGCCATTGTCAGCTGCCCGGCCCAATCATCCCCCGCACAATCACCCGCCGTCCAATCAGCCCCAGTCCCATTAACCTCTGGCGAAGCAATCGTCCTCCGTTTGGAAGGGGCGATCGGACCGGCCGCCGCGTCTTACATTTCCGATGGGTTGCAAGAAGCCGCACAAACCGATGCGGAGCTGGTCATTATTAAGATGGATACGCCTGGCGGCCTCGACACATCAATGCGCGAAATCATCCGAGCCATTCTCGCATCGCCAGTGCCCATCGCAACCTATGTTCACCCCAGTGGCGGTCGTGCGGCCAGCGCCGGGACCTATATCCTCTACGCCAGCCATTTTGCCGCGATGACGCCCGGCACAAACCTGGGTGCGGCAACCCCGGTTCAGATTGGCGCGGCGCCCACTCCGGATGCGGGCGAGCCGGAGGAGGAGGAGGGCGGAGAGAGTGTGCCCGCCACCGCGATGGACCGAAAGGCGGTCAATGATGCAGCGGCATACATCCGCTCGCTTGCCGAGATGCGCGGGCGAGACGCGGATTGGGCCGAAGAGGCCGTGCGCGGCGCAGCCAGCCTTTCTGCCAACGCCGCGCTCGAGCGCGGGGTCATCGATGTTGTCGCCGCCGACCTCAACTCATTGCTGGAGCAACTCGACGGTAGGTCCGTGACCATTGATGGAAACACGCTTCAGATAGACACCAGTGCGTTAACGATCCGTGAGATCGAACCGGATTGGCTTGAGCAAATCCTCGCGACCATCACCAACCCAAATATCGCGCTCATCCTGCTGATGATCGGCGTCTACGGGTTGATTTTCGAATTTCTCAATCCCGGCGCGCTGGTGCCGGGAACCGTCGGCGCGATCTCGCTCCTGATCGGGATGTATGCCCTCGCTGTTCTTCCGGTGGATTATGTCGGCGTCGCTCTGATTGTGCTCGGCATCGGACTGATGGTGGCAGAAGCATTCGCGCCATCTTTCGGAGCGCTGGGGATCGGCGGCGTCGCTGCTTTTGTATTCGGTGCGGCCATGCTGTTTGACACCGACGTCCCCGCTTTTCAGGTGGATTGGTCGGTGATCGCAGCGATCGGCGTATTCAGCGCAGGCTTCGTCATCCTGGTGGTTCGACTGGGCCTGAAATCCTTCCGGCATCGCGTGGTCTCGGGCGCGGAAGAGCTGATTGGGGCCAAAGCGACCGTGCTCGATTGGCGCGATGGGCACGGCCATGTCTTTGTCCATGCAGAACGCTGGAATGCGCAAGGTCCAGAGCAATTGAGCGAAGGCGATACCGTAATTGTCGACGACATGACCGGTTTGAAACTCGCCGTGTCACTTTCCGACAAAGCGAACAGCTAACCACAAGGAGAGAGTAATGGAATATCTGGATTATGGGTTCTTCATCCCCCTTGTGGCCCTGGTGTTGGCCTTCCTCTGGGCCGCGATCAAGATCCTGCGCGAATACGAACGCGCCGTCGTTTTCACGCTTGGCCGCTTTACCGGCGTGAAAGGGCCGGGCCTCATCATCCTGATCCCGTTCGTGCAACAGATTGTGCGCACTGACCTCAGGACCATCGTGCTCGACGTGCCGACACAGGACGTGATTTCCAAGGACAACGTATCGGTAAAGGTGAACGCGGTGGTCTACTTCCGCGTCGTCGACCCGGAAAGCGCGATCATCCAGGTCGAGAATTTCATCGCCGCCACCAGCGAGCTTGCGCAAACAACCTTGCGTTCGGTGCTCGGCAAGCATGAACTCGACGAAATGCTGTCAGAGCGCGACAAGCTCAACGAGGACTTGCAGGAGATCCTCGACAAGCAGACTGATGCCTGGGGTATCAAGGTGGCCAATGTCGAGATCAAGCATGTCGACATCGACGAATCCATGGTGCGCGCGATCGCCCGTCAGGCCGAGGCGGAGCGCGAACGGCGTGCCAAGGTTATCAATGCCGAAGGCGAGCACCAGGCGGCGGCCAGGCTGCGCGATGCGGCACTTGTGCTGGCCGAAGCTCCCGAGGCCATGCAGCTGCGTTACCTGTCGACGCTGAATGTGCTGGCCAATGAGCAGAACAGCTCGACCATCGTCTTTCCCTTCCCGATCGAATTTGGCGACTTATTGAAGAAGGTCAGCAGCGGTTGAGGGTCGCTTTGGTGGGAGACCGTGGGTGGAACGTTCTCAACCAGCTAAAGCAGGCGATGAAATCATGCCAAGCATCAAGCCGTTTCGGCTGCTATTCAGTGGTTTAGTTGCTGGCCTGCTGATCATTGTGGGCGAGTACATCCTGAATGGGGTGATTCTGGCGTCGCAATGGCAGGATCTGCGAGGTGACTTTGGTATCGCCACGCCGGGTACACTGCAGCTTGGCGTCGGCGGCGTTCTTACCCTTTCCTATGGCTTGGTCCTAATGTGGATGTATGTCGCCATGCGCCCCCGCTTTGGAACCAGCTTCAAGGCAGCGCTGGTTGCGGGGTTCACGTTCTGGTTCATCGCCTATGCGTTGTTCCTCCTATC
>JBCBDF010000297.1:0-859 GCA_038529875.1 Pseudomonadota bacterium
GCACGCACGATCAATTCGGCGCAGCTTAATGCGATGCTGCAAGGCGGCGGTTTAGATGTGCAATGCCACAACAATAACACGTATTGCCGCGCCGATGTCGCTCGCTGCCAACGCATTCAGCGAGAGCGGATGAACTGGAGGCGTGATTGCCGGGCGGACTATGACAGAGCGTTCCAAGCCTGCACCTCAAAGTTGGCACCGCTCCGGAACACCTTGAACGGTCCCTCCCCGTCGTCGGCGGAGCTCAAACAGAGGCGTGATCGTTATTACGAGCAACGATGTGGACATACACGAAGTGGAGCAGGGCGCTGCGAGATCGAGATCGCGTCGTGCCCAGCTAACAATTTCTGCAATCAGCAATATCGCCAGTGTGTGCGGGATATGACGGCCGCGTTGGGCAAACAGAACGAAGAAAATCAGCGGGCGCGTGCCGAAGCGGACAATGCGCGAGCTTCAGACTCATCTCAGTCACGCCGATTTATGCCCGAAAATCGAGCAACAAACACAAGTTCCAAGCCGCGCCTTACCGACGAACAGGTGCAATCGCTGGCCGATCGTATTCGCGGCGCTCAACGCGCAAGCGCCGCTGCCGCCGAATTGCGAACGCAGGCATTTCGCTACATCGGACAGGGTAATGTTACCGGATTGGATCGCCTGTTTGATCAGGGATTGAGTCCCAATGTGAAAGACGAAGCTGGTCGATCATTGATGCATGCTGCAGCGTCACCGCCCTACAGCCTTAGGGGTGATAATGTGGAGATGCTGGAGTATTTGATCGCCAGAGGCATGAGCGCCAATGTCCGTAACAACAAGAACCAGACACCCGTATTTCTAGCTATGCAAAGGCGCATCGACTTAA
>JBCBDF010000297.1:869-1388 GCA_038529875.1 Pseudomonadota bacterium
AAAAGACTATCACCTGTTCGACGATTTCTCACCGGCGGAACCAACCTATAACAAGCAGCTGCATCTGCTGGTTAGCAATTCGAGATATCCGGATAGATGGCCCGGTGATGGTGGTTTGACACTGCTGCATGTTGCCGCGCTCGATTACGATGCTGCAATGGTGCAACGGTTACTCAAAAGCGGGTTTCCATCCGATCTCGAGGATGAACGCGGACGTACAGCCTACGATATTGCCCTCAAGAAATCGCCAGCACTCGCAGCTCTGTTTCCTGAGCACGCGGAACGTGGTGGCACTGCCGGAGCAGAGGCGGTGAAAAGAGCATCGGAATGCACTGACAAAGCGCTCATCCCGGAAAGCCAGATGGAGCGTTACCGCGCCATGGTGGCGGCCGGCGCGCTTACATTTTGCGAGGCTGACTAGCTACGCTTTTGCGGAGCGGCAGCCATCAATCGTTTCTCTTCCTCCGCGATGTAGTCGCGGGTCAGCGGCAGAGCGTAGCGATTGCGGGCATATTGGAT
>JBCBDF010000297.1:1398-2931 GCA_038529875.1 Pseudomonadota bacterium
ATGCTGCCGCTCTCAAAGACGGTTGCCGCGCCCGCCAGATAGAACGTCCACATGCGGAAGAACCGCTCGTCATACATCGCGACCATGGCCTCGCGATTGGCGAGGCAGTTCGCATACCATTGACGCAATGTCTTCGCGTAATGCACGCGCAGGGTCTCTACATCAGTGGCGATCAGGCGAAATTTCTCGCTTGCCTCGACCGTTTCGGACAGGGCCGGGATGTAGCCGCCGGGGAAGATGTATTTGCGGGTGAATGCATCGGTTGATCCGGGGCCGCCCATGCGCCCGATGGTGTGCAGCAGCATCACGCCATCATCGGTGAGCAGCTTGCCGCACGCTTCAAAGAAGGTCTCAAATTGCGGCTGGCCGACATGTTCGAACATGCCGACCGAAACGATCCGATCGAACTTGCGCCCGGCGGCGGCGAAATCGCGGTAATCGACCAGTTCGATGCTGACTCGGTCAGCGACACCGGCGGCCTCGACCCGCTGCTTGGCCAGAGCGATCTGCTCTTCTGACAGGGTGATCCCGACCACTTCGACATTGTAATTCTGCGCCAGGAATATCGCCATGCCGCCCCATCCACAGCCGATATCGAGCACTTTCTGTCCCGGCTTGATCGCGAGCTTGGCTGCAATATGCGCGAGCTTTGCCGTCTGCGCCTCGCCCAGAGTGATGTCGTCCGATGGCCAGTATCCGCAGCTATATTGCCAGTGCTCTTCATCCAGCATCAGGGCGTAGAAATCGTTGCCGATGTCATAGTGGTGCGCGACGTTATTCTTTGAGCTGATGCGGTTGTTGACCTTCTCCGCAGCAAAGCTCGCGCTGTTGACGACCCGGCGCAGAAGGCTGGGCGGGCCAATATCGCCGCCCTTGTCCCACGGATTGTTCATGCGCAGCAGCGTCACCAATCCCATGATGTCGCCTTCCTCGACGATCAAGCGGCCATCCATAAACGCTTCGGCGGCACCCAGGCGCGGGTCCATAATAATATCGCGCGGCACCTTGGCATCGGTGAAGCGCAGCACGATCTCAGGAAAGCCTTCCTCCGGCTCACCATAGGTTTGCGCTGAACCATCGGCATAGACGATGCCGAGGCGGCCTTGCTTCACGCCCTTTTTCAAGAAGCGTTCGAAAAGAGTTTTGCTCATACAATGCCTTCTTCGTGGGCGCGCAGGATTTGGTTACGAATATCGGCCCTGTTCGCCCAACCTTGTTCATGAAGTCAATGATGGGTTATTGTTACGGCTATGAGTGATGCAAAAACACAGATCACTGATGTTGATCCCGCCGACTTTATCGCTGCGGTCGAACCTGAGGCGAAGTGCGAGGATGCCAAGGTGCTCGATGCGCTTTTTCGCAAGGTGACAGGCGAGGAACCGCAAATGTGGGGCCCGAGCATTATCGGCTACGGGCAATATCGCACCACCTATGCCAGCGGGCGCGATGTGCATTGGATGCGCGCCGGGTTCAGCCCGCGAAAGGCCAAGCATTCGCTCTATTTGATGGGCGGCTATTGCGATGAGATTGCGA
>JBCBDF010000298.1:0-2205 GCA_038529875.1 Pseudomonadota bacterium
CCAGGTCCGATCCGCAGGCCTTGAGCAAAGTCTTGGTCGCAAACATTGTCTCACAATCGACCATGTCGCCAGCGACCGCTGCAATGGAGGATTTGTCTTTCTTCAGCTGCGCGGCGATGGCTTTGAACGCCTCGTCCCAGCTTGCTTCTGCCAGTTTCCCGCGTTTCCGCATAAACACCTTGTCGAGACGCCGCTTCATAAGGCCATCGACCTGATATCGGCCCTTGTCCGACAGCCATTCCTCGTTGACGTCATCATTCACGCGCGGCAGCGCCCGCATGACTTCACGACCCTTCGAATGCAGCGAAATGTTGGCGCCAATCGCGTCCGACACATCAATGCTGAGCGTGCGCTTCAACTCCCACGGGCGCGCCTCGAACGCATAGGGCCGCGACGTCAGAGCGCCGACCGGGCACAGATCGATCACATTCGCGCTCAGCTCGTGCGCAGCGGCCTGCTCCAGATAGGTCGTGATCTGCATGTCCTCGCCGCGATAGAGCGCGCCGATCTCATCCACGCCCGCGACTTCTTCGGAGAAGCGCACGCAGCGTGTGCAGTGAATGCATCGGGTCATGATCGTTTTGATCAGCGGGCCCATGTATTTTTCAGTCACGGCGCGCTTGTTCTCACGCTCATAGCGCGAGCCGCCGCGACCATAGGCGACCGCCTGGTCCTGCAAGTCGCACTCGCCGCCCTGATCGCAAATCGGGCAATCGAGCGGGTGATTGATGAGCAGAAACTCCATCACCCCTTCGCGGGCCTTCTTCACCATTGGCGTGTCGGTGCGGATTTCCTGACCTTCGCTGGTTGGCAATGCGCAACTCGCCTGAGGCTTTGGCGGCCCGGGCTTCACTTCGACCAGACACATGCGGCAATTGCCAGCAATGCTGAGCCGTTCGTGATAGCAGAAACGCGGGATTTCCTTGCCCGCAAGCTCCGCCGCCTGCAGCACGGTCGCGCCCTCTGGAACCTCGATCTCTTCGCCGTCTACGGTGACTTTAGGCATTATTTAGTGTCCTCGGTAGGACAGGCATTTGTTTGAGCAATAAGCGCTTCGTGAAAACCGCTATTGACCATGCGCTCCAGATTGTTCGTCCACCCCGGCACTTCACAAAAGAACCGACCAAAAAGTTCAATCTGGTATTCCACGCGCGTATCCCATTTTTGCCCGCCCGCCAATTCGTCTATTGAGTTCAACTGCAGCATGAGATCAAACACGAGATATTGTGAATAGAAGTCACTGGAAAGTTGCTGGTCGTTCGAATCTCTACAGGCGATGAATTGCTTCGTATCATCGAGATATTCGCCCCATCGTTGTTCCAGCTGGGCATCTATCGAACGCGCCTGAACCTCGCGGTGTGCGCTCACGCTAAAGAGTAACGCAGCTATGCCGAGAAAAGTGGACACGACTACAGCTATCGTTTGCGCCCACGCATGGGCAAAATGATGGACGATCTCTTTCACTCCGCCGCCTCGGCAAACTGCGCGTTGTGTTCGTGGATACGTTTTTCCAGCTCAGGGCGGAAATGACGGATAAGGCCCTGGATCGGCCACGCGGCTGCATCGCCCAGTGCGCATATCGTATGCCCTTCCACCTGCTTGGTCACTTCGTGAAGCATGTCGATTTCTTCAATTGCGGCATCGCCAGTGCGCAGGCGCTCCATCATCCGCCACATCCACCCGGTGCCTTCGCGGCATGGCGTGCATTGGCCGCAGCTTTCGTGCTTGTAGAAATAGCTGAGACGCGAGATTGCGCGGACAATGTCGGTCGACTTGTCCATGACGATAACGGCTGCGGTGCCAAGGCCGGAGCCGACCTCTTTCAACCCGTCAAAGTCCATCGGTGCGTCCATGATCTGCTCAGCCGGAACCAGTGGAACCGAGGAACCGCCGGGGATCACCGCTAGCAGATTGTCCCACCCGCCGGTGATGCCGCCGCAATGCTTCTCGATCAGCTCGCGGAAGGGGATGCTCATCGCCTCCTCGACCACGCAAGGCTGCTCGACATGACCCGAAATCTGGAACAGCTTAGTCCCGTGATTGTTCTCGCGGCCAAAGCTGTTGAACCAACTGGCCCCGCGCCGCAGGATCGTGGGCACAACCGCAATGCTTTCAACATTGTTCACCGTGGTCGGGCAGCCATACAGGCCCGCGCCCGCCGGGAATGGCGGTTTAAGCCGGGGTTGGCCCTTCTTACCCTCCAGG
>JBCBDF010000298.1:2215-2913 GCA_038529875.1 Pseudomonadota bacterium
ATAAACACATCGAAGTCGTAACCTGAGCCGCTGGCATTCTTGCCGATCAGCCCGGCGTCATAGGCCTCGTCGATCGCCTTTTGCAGCGTTTCAGCCTCGCGGATATATTCCCCGCGAATGTAGATATAGGCCGCCCGCGCCCGCATCGCGAAACCAGCGACCAGCGCGCCTTCGATCAGCTTGTGCGGATCGTGGCGGATAATCTCGCGGTCTTTGCAAGAACCGGGTTCGGATTCGTCGGCATTGACGACGAGGAAACTTGGACGACCGTCTTTGCTTTCCTTCGGCATGAAAGACCATTTGAGGCCGGTGGGGAAGCCCGCCCCGCCGCGCCCGCGCAGGCCAGATTCCTTCATCTCTTCGATGATATTGTCCTGGCCGCGCTCGATCAGCGCCTTGGTGTTGTCCCAATCGCCGCGCGCCTGCGCTGCCTTCAGGCCCCAATCCTGGAAGCCATAGACATTGGTAAAGATGCGATCCTTATCGCGGAGCATCGGTCAAATCCTTTTCTCGTGCCTTCTTTAGCGCTCTCAGCGCGAGGACCTGAAACGCCAGGCCCGCCGCCATGAACACGATCCCCATTGTCTTTTCATCGGTGGCGCTCGTGTAGGCCCCCAGCGCAAAGCCCCCGAGACCCATGACGATATAGGCGAGTGTCGTGCCGTTCACTGTTCGTCGTCCATATCTTTGCTATTGGC
>JBCBDF010000299.1:0-2902 GCA_038529875.1 Pseudomonadota bacterium
GATGAGCTGGAGAGCCTGCGCCTGTTCGATCCCAGTACGCAGCGTTCGACCGGCACGCTTAAATCGCACTTACTGCTGCCCGCCTCCGAGGCTTTGCTTGACGAAGACAGCATTACGCGTTTTCGCAGCCGCTATCGCGAAATGTTTGGCGCGGCCGCCACGCAAGACCCGCTGTACGAGGCGGTCAGCGATGGTCGGCGGTTGGCCGGGATGGAGCACTGGATGCCGCTGTTCGAGGAGCGGCTGGATACCCTGTTCGATCACCTCGACGCAGATGATCTGGTCGTGATCGACAACGGCGCGATTGGCGCCGCATCCGAACGCCTGACCGACATCACCGATTATCACGATCAGCGCATGCGCTCCGCCGGTGAAGCTGCGGGTAGCTATCGCCCGCTCAGTAGCGACGCACTTTACCTTGCGAAGGAAGAGTTCGACGCTGCGATTGCCTCCGCGCCTGCGCATCGCAGCCAGATCTTCGCCGCGCCCGATAGCGAGACCAGCATCGATTTCGGCTTTACCTCGGCCCGCGATTTCGCGCCGGAGCGCGCCCGCGGAGATAACGTCTACGAGGAAGCGGCCAAGCACTTCGCCGCGCTCACCAAGTCGGGCAAGCGCGCATTGTTCGCGGCCTACTCCACCGGCAGCCGCTCACGCATCACCTCTATTTTGTCGGAAGCGGGCGTAAAGACACAGGTCGCCGACACGTGGCAGCAGGCGCTCGGTGCGTCGGCCAAGGGGGCCGATATGGTGGCCATGGTGCTGCCGCTCGACACCGGTTTTGCCAGCGACGAGCTGGAAGTCCTGACAGAGCAGGATGTGCTGGGCGACCGGCTGGTGCGCCGCAAGAAGAAGCGCAAGGATTCCGACGCCTTTCTCGCCGAATTGCAGGCACTCGCGCGCGGCGACCTTGTGGTCCATGTCGAACACGGGATCGGCAAGTATCGCGGGCTGGAACCCGTCCCCGTCGGCAAGAGCCAGCACGATTGCGTCAGCCTCGAATATCGCGGCGGCGACAAGTTGTTCATCCCGGTCGAGAACCTCGATGTGCTGTCGCGCTATGGCTCGTCCGAAGATGCAGTCATGCTTGATAAATTGGGCGGCGAAGCATGGCAGCGCCGCCGTTCCAGCCTCAAAGAGCGCATTCGCGAAATCGCGGGCGAGTTGATGAAAGTCGCCGCCGAGCGCGCACTCAAGAAAGCACCCTCCCTCGCCGCTGACGAAGCCAGCTACAACCAGTTTGTTGACCGCTTTCCGTGGGAGGAGACCGACGATCAGGACGCGGCCATTGCCGATGTGCTGCGCGACCTCGAAAGTGGCAAGCCGATGGACCGCTTGGTCTGCGGCGATGTCGGTTTCGGCAAGACCGAGATCGCCCTGCGCGCGGCCTTTGTCGCCGCCATGAACGGCCAGCAGGTCGCCGTGGTCGCGCCCACCACGCTGCTCGCGCGCCAGCATTACCAGAACTTCACCGAGCGCTTTGCGGGCTTTCCGCTCAAAGTCGGGCGGCTATCGCGCCTCGTTTCCAGCAAAGAAATGTCGGAGACACGTGACGGGCTGGCCAGCGGCGATATGGATATCGTCATCGGCACGCATGCGATCCTCTCCAAATCGACCGAGTTCAAGAATTTGGGTCTCGTGATCGTCGATGAGGAACAGCGCTTTGGCGTGACGCATAAGGAGAAGCTCAAGCAGCTGCGCACCGATGTGCACATGCTCACGCTCACCGCGACGCCGATCCCGCGCACGCTGCAAATGGCGATGACCGGCTTGCGCGAACTTTCGACCATCCAGACCCCGCCAGTGGATCGCCTGGCGGTGCGCACTTATGTGATGGAATGGGACGATATGGTGATGCGCGAGGCGCTGCTGCGCGAGCACCATCGCGGCGGGCAGAGTTTTATCGTCGTACCACGCATTTCCGACATGGCGACGACCGAGGAATGGCTGCGTGAGAACGTGCCAGAGGTCAAAGTGATCGCCGCGCATGGTCAGATGGGCGCAGGCGAAATCGAAGAGCGCATGAGCGCGTTTTACGAGGGCAAATACGAAGTTCTCCTCTCGACCACCATCGTCGAATCTGGCCTCGATCTGCCGAGCGCCAACACCATTATCATCCACCGCGCCGACCGGTTTGGCTTGGCCCAGCTCTACCAGTTGCGCGGGCGCGTGGGCCGATCAAAGCTGCGCGCTTATGCCTATCTCACCTACGAGAAAGACGTGCAGCTTTCCGAAGTCGCGGAAAAACGCCTGAAAGTGCTCGGCGATCTCGACTCGCTCGGCGCGGGCTTCCAATTGGCCAGCCACGATCTCGACATTCGCGGCGCGGGCAACCTTCTGGGCGATGAGCAATCGGGCCATATCCGCGAGGTTGGCTTCGAGCTCTACCAGTCGATGCTGGAGGATGCGATCCTTGCCGCCAAGGCGGGCGAAATGGGGCTGGAGCCGGGTCGCGACAAGGTTTCCCCTCAGATCACCGTCGATGCGCCGATCATGATCCCAGAGGATTACGTGCCCGACCTGGCGGTGCGCATGGCCCTTTATCGCCGCCTGAACCAGGCGCAGGACAAGGCCGAAATTGAGAGCATGGCGGCGGAAATGATCGACCGCTTTGGCGACCTGCCCGATCCGACCAAGAACCTGATCCGCCTGATCGAGATCAAGCATCAGGCGATCGAGGCCAATATCTCCAAGATCGATGTCGGCGCGCGCGGCACCCTCGTCACCTTCCATAATGACGATTTCCCCGATGGCCCCGGCCTTATTGCTTACGTGGACCGGCTGCAGGGAACCGCCAAGCTGCGCCCAGACATGAAGCTGGTGATCAACCGCGCTTGGGGCGACCCGCAAAGCCGCCTTAATGGTCTGTTCCAGCTGACCAAGGGGTTGAGCGGGATTGTGC
>JBCBDF010000300.1:0-2881 GCA_038529875.1 Pseudomonadota bacterium
ATCCCTGACTTCGCTGCGCGCGTCGGCTGGGCAGCAAACGGCCCGGAATATGAGGCGCTTGGCGGCGTCGCGCAGCGGCTCGGCATGTTCCTCGCGGGCAATGCCTATGAAACCGACGATGCGTTTCCCGACTTCTATTTCCAGACCTGCTTCATCGTCGCGCCGTCGGGCGACGTGGTGCTGCGCTATCGTCGGTTGATCTCGATGTTCGCGCCCAGCCCGCATGATGTGTGGGAAGCCTATCTGGACAAATATGGCCTCGAAGGAGTGTTCCCGGTCGCGCGCACCGAGATTGGCAATTTGGCGGCAATTGCCTCCGAAGAAATCCTCTATCCCGAAATTGCCCGTGCGCTAGCGCTGCGCGGCGCGGAGGTGTTCTGCCACTCCTCGAGCGAGGTTGGTTCACCGATTGCGACCAATAAGGACATCGCCAAGCAGGCGCGAGCGTTTGAAAACCTCGCCTATGTGATCTCCGCAAACACCGCCGGTATTTCGGGCACTTCGATGCCGCTATCGAGCGCCGAAGGGAATAGCCAGATCGTGGATTGGAAAGGCCGCGTGATTGCGCAGTCGGGCGATGGCGAGACCTTCACAGCCTTTGCGCCGGTCGATCTGGGCAGCCTTAGAGAGGCTCGCAAAACGCCCGCCATGACCAATTATCTCGCACGCCAGCGCCCTGCCCTCTTCGCCGAAGCTTACGCAGCCGCTGCCGAGCCATTCCGTGAAGCCGACGGCATGATGGCAGGTGGCAAGCCCGCTATTCCCGACCGTGATTACTTCAAGAGCGCGCAGGAAGAAGTGATCGAGCGCCTACAAAAAGCGGGAGTGATCTGATGGAGCCCAACCCATGAAAGAGCGCCCATGAAGCACAGAAATGTTCGCGGCAAAATCCGCTATTCCTCTATGAAACCCGGCATGGAGGGGCAGGAGCGCGGACGCGAATGGTTCAACTTCTCGCACCATGCCGACGGCTCCGTCATCATGAACGCGCAATGCGAGATCGAAGAGCCCGATCCCACGGTGCTGCGCAATATCACCTGTCATATCGGCCCGGATCTCATGCCGCAAAATCTGCTGGTGCACCTGACTCTGGGTGACGAATTCCTCGGCTCGGGCTGGATGGCCTACGATGCGGCGGCAAACCAGATCACCTGCGAGAGCTATGGCCCCAGCATCGGCCGAAATTCCGAGAGCTGCGAGGCCGGTGAGTTCGACGCTTTCGGCACACATCCCATCGCTGGCGACGGCTTCACGACGCGGCTGATGGATGTGAGCAGGGGGCCACACAAACGCAAACTGCGCTTCTTCCTCCCCTCGCCCGACCATCGCGGGGCCACCCCGCCGCAAATCGCCAGTCTCGAGATGACGATGGAATATGTCGGTGAGGAGGAAAAGACGGTCGAGGCGGGCACATTCCAATGCCGCCGCTATCGCTATGTCGATGACAGCGACGATGGCATGGGCGGCATGCGCCACCCTGATTTCGATATGTGGGTGACGGCCGATAACGACAGCGTGCTCGTTTACGGCTCGATCGATGGGTACATGATGAACCGTTACGAACTGGTCGAGCTGGAGCGCTGATGCGCGTCGCCATAATCGGCGCCGGATTAGGCGGGCTGACCTGCGCGATTGCGCTGCGGCAGGCCGCGATCGACGTCGATGTCTATGAAGGCGCCGACACAATCGAAGAGACAGGGGCTGGCCTGACACTGGGCCTTGGCGCGCAGCATGTGTTCCGCGCGCTTGGGGTGCAGGGCGCGGTCGCCGCGCGGGCATGCCCGGCGGGCAACCTCCCGTTTCTCCATTATCGCAGCGGCGAGATCCTGCTCGGCGCACTCGACACGGGCGACGGCTCGGGCGATGATGGCGAGGCGAACATCGTGCGGCATATCTACCGTGCGGACCTGCAAAAGGTGTTGCTGGCTGAGCTGGAGCGGCTCGGCGGGCGAACCCATACCGGACACCGACTGGCCGGATACCAGCAAGATGATGAGACAGTCACCGCGCGTTTCGCTAGCGGACGCTCAATCGAAACGCCGGTGCTAGTCGGCGCGGACGGCGTGCGCTCGGCCATCCGGGCGCAAATGGTGCCGGGCGACACACCCCGCTTCACCGGCCATGTCGCCTATCGCTTCCTCGTCCCCATGGAGCGCGCAGCCCCGTTTATGGGGTTGGGCCGCAGTGCAATCTTCATCGGGCCGCAGCGCACATTCAACCGCTACACGATGGCGCAGGGGCGGATCGTTAATGGCGCGGCCTTGGTTGAGACGGGGGAGGAAGTGCCCGAAGGCTGGTCGACTAAGGCATCGCAAGAAGAGCTAAGCAAGGCCTTCACTGATTGGTATCCTGACGTCACCGGCCTGATCGAAGAGGCAGGCGAAATCATCAAATGGGGCCTGTATGATCGCGCGCCGCTCGGCACATGGTCGGACGGGCGCGTCACCATGCTCGGTGATGCGGCCCATGCGATGTTGCCCTTCCTGGGCATGGGCGCGGCCATGGCGGTCGAGGACGGCTATGTGCTCGCTCAAATGCTCGCCCAGCATGATGATGCGACCGAGGCCTTTGCCAAGTACGAGCAACGCCGCATTCCGCGCACCTCTGAGGTGCACCAAGCGTCAAAGGTTCAGGGCGAAATCACCCAGAGCATTGATCCGGACAATTTCGCTCTCGCCGGGGCTCCGGTGAACAATCGCGATATGATGGAATTCGATCCGACGCTGGAATTCGCAGTTTAGTTAGCGATCCGGATCATCACCTTGCCCATATGCGAGCCGCTCTCGAGATGGGCATAGGCCGCTTTGGCATCGTCAAAGGCGAACACACGGTCCACGAGTGTCTCGACATTGTTTTCGGCAAGCACCGCCAAAGCCTCGCC
>JBCBDF010000301.1:0-2880 GCA_038529875.1 Pseudomonadota bacterium
ATCAATGACCGGATGTTATCGGAATCCGTGACCGGATGACCCCGGAATGCGCAGCCCGGCATCGCAGACCAGTCACTTGCGTGCCTGCAAGCGCTTCGCGGCCTGGCTGGGGCGGTCACCGGAGACGGCGACGCCGGATGATGTGCGGGACTTTCAGCAGCATCTGATGGAGATTGGCACGAGCATCTGCACCCGGAACCAGACCATGACCGGGGTGAAGTTTCTGCTCCGTGTGACGCTGCGGCGGCATGACTTGGTCGCCGAGATATTCAGCCTCAAGGAACCGGTGAAGGTCCCATTTGTGCTGAGCCGTAACGAGATCAGACGCATTCTGGCCATGGCTCCGGGCATCAAAGCACGGGCGATGTTGTCGCTCGCCTATGGGTGCGGCATGCGTGCGGGAGAAGTCGTCCGCCTGAAGGTTGGCGATATTGATAGTGCGCAAAACATCATCCGCATCGTACAGGCCAAGGGCCGCAAGGATCGGAACGTCATGTTGCCCGCCGATATTCTGAGCCTGCTACGGGATTGGTGGAAAGAACGCCCCACCGGCCAAGATCGGGGCCTGCCCGAACCTCAACGGGTCATTTTCCCCGGTTATTGTGGCAAGCACCTGTCTGCCCGTCAGATTTCGCGTCTGTTCAAGCAGGCGGCGCGGGCGGCAGGCATCACCAAGCCGGTCACACTGCACACGCTGCGCCATTCCTTCGCGACGCACTTGCTGGAGCGCGGCGTCGACATCCGGGTCATCCAGGCGCTGCTCGGTCATACCAAACTGACCACGACGGCGCGCTATGCCAGCGTTGCGACCGGCATGATCTCGGCGGTCGAGAGCCCACTGGATGAGTTGACCGCGTCAAAGCGTAAGAAGGGAAAGAAGGGCGCTTCGTAAGCCCCCTTGTCTCGGTCACGGCTAGAGGTTGCGGATATCTTCCGTGATCAGGGGGCGGCGTGGCGCCTGACGAACGCCGGGCGCATCAACCTCGACCAATTGAAGGTGATGTCAGCGATTGAGCGCTGCCGCACGGCGGCGCTCGGCGGCCATATTGCGCGGTGCGAAGACTGCGCGCATGAGCACATCGCTTACAACTCCTGTCGGAATAGACACTGCCCCAAATGCCAGGCGGGTGCGGCAAAGGCATGGCTGGCCGCGCGTGAGGCCGAGCTTCTGCCCGTGCGATATTTCCACCTGGTCTTCACGCTGCCCAAGCCAACCGCTGACATTGCCCATCAAAACAAGCGCGCGATCTACAACGTGTTGATGCGCGTGAGCGCGGACACCGTGATCAGGATCGCAGCAGGTCCCAAGCACCTCGGCGCTCAGGTTGGCATCACCTCGGTCCTCCACACTTGGGGATCGGCGATGACACACCATCCCCACGTGCATATGATTGTGCCCGGTGGTGGCCTGTCAGTGGGCGGGTCGGAATGGATCCCATGCCGCCGGAACTTCTTTCTATCGGTGCGCGTGCTGTCGCGACTGTTCCGGCGCCTCTTTCTAGAGGGGTTGGCCAAACTGCACCGAACCGGGCGGCTCAGCTTCTTCGGCGAGCACGCCGGTCTGGCCGAGAGCGCCGCGTTCGAGGCCATGCTGGCACCGCTGCGCAAGATCGACTGGGTCGTCTATGCCAAGCAACCTTTCGCCGGACCAAAGGCTGTCTTGGCCTACCTATCGCGGTACACGCACCGGGTGACCATCTCGAACAGCCGCCTGATCCGCATGGGTGAACAGGACATCACCTTCCGCGTCAAGGATTATCGCGTCACCGGCGCCCGGCGGCGCACCACAATGACCCTGAAGACGGATGAGTTTATTCGCCGGTTCCTCATCCACGTCTTGCCCAAGGGCCAGCATCGCATCCGACACTATGGCTTCTTCGGAAACGGCAACCGCGCCGACAACATCGCTAAGATCAGAGGCCTGCTCGAAGCCGAGACACCAGATCAAGGGCGCGCGAGCGACGACAAGGACGACGATACCGATGCGTTCCGCCGCGTCCTCGCGCACCCTTGTCCGTGCTGCGCGGGGCGTTTGATTATCGTCGGGACAATTGCTCCGGAACGACACCCCAGAGCTCCGCCAACAAACCGCAAGCTCGCCGCATGACGCGTCCGCCTCGCATGGAAGTAACCGCCTCAGCCGCTCGACATAGAGCGCGCGGTCCAACAAGCTCGCGCAACTTCGAAATCGAGCTGACGCAACGCTCAATCAAGATCCGGAAACGCGAAACGCATCGGCCTGAAATGCCCAAACACCCTGCCGAGCTTGCCAGTGGGACGAGTGACAACGCTTCCTGCCCCGTCTCGATCACCGGAAAAAATCCGCTTAAATACCCATAGACCCCGCCCAACCCAAACCCCGCGATTTCGTGCTTGAGCGCTTCTCCGACGCCAGGCAACCCCGCGCTTCGCCCCAAACCATGCGCGGGGCGTCCGAGAAACCTGCATCGAAACTGACCTTCGCTGCCGCATGAACGAACATCCAAAGATGGCGCGAATTGTCAGTAGACCCACGCCGCATCGGAGCGCAACCAGGAAGCCATGGCATTCGGCACGAGACGCAGGATGACCGCGGTGCTCGATCCGGTATCATGTCCGGTGACCCTCCAGGTTCGGATGTCCGCCTGAATCGGCACCGCTTCGGCGCTCGCGCCCGGTCCTGCGCGAATGCGAACCTTCACCATTCTCCGATCCTAGGGCTACAGTCAGGGACATTTCTACCTTTCGTCAGAGTGGTCGAGGCCTTGTCTCAGTTGCGAATTCTGGGAACGGCAGGGCTGAATGCGAACCTCAGTGGCACCCGAGAGTAGCTCAGCGTCATAACGAAAGAGCCGACTTTCAAACCGCCGAAAGCAACCGATCACTCATGTCAGAGTAGCA
>JBCBDF010000302.1:0-2879 GCA_038529875.1 Pseudomonadota bacterium
GCGATACCAGAGATCGCGGCGGCAAATGGGCGAATGAGTTTCATATTCATAGGTTCCTAAATAGCGAAGGTTACGAGTAATTGAATGGATTGAATGAAGTGCGATGCAGTTAGGCGTATTTTCGATAAGCCCAGACCAATATCCAGACGCCGCAAACGATCATAAATACGATCATCGGGTCTTGCGCCTGTAGCCATCCGGCGCGTGCGGCAAACCACCAGGCAGGCACGATAAACAGATAGAGATGGGCTGATATCATTGCGCCTTCGCGGTAAGCGTTGGCTTCATGCTCATCGACCGATTTCCACCACAACCAACTGATGGCGGGTACAATTATCAGCCAGACAGCAATGGAGATCAAAGCGACAGTTTGGCTGATCGGTGCATTTGAAAACAGAATGTCATTACCGGCACCATCGCTCAGTCCTAGGAACAGGCCAAGGGCACCGCCAATTGCCAGCGCGATTAGCAGCAAGTTGCGCGATTTGCGCGTGCTGGGTGCGATCGTTTCGCTTGAACTTGAGTTATCCTGCGTCATCGAAAATTTCCTCGATCGATAGGGCGAACAGTCGGGCAATGCGAAAGGCAAGTGGCAGAGACGGATCGTGTTTTCCGGTTTCGATGGCGTTGACCGCTTGGCGCGAGACGTCGAGCTGGACCGCCAGCTCTGCCTGGCTCCAGTCACGTTCAGCGCGCAGCACTTTGAGGCGGTTTTTCAATGTCCCGTTCCCATCATATGCTCAACTGAGTGTGTCATGTTGTCCTGACTTTATGTCGTATTATATTGACTATGTCAAGATTACCTTACATTTTGTGTGGAGAAGCTGACTTCGCTCTACGAATAAACGCGCCTCTGATCGGGCACATCCACCTCTATGCTGCGGCGCGGCATTGACGCTGAAAGAGGCATCCGCCAAAGCC
This sequence comes from Pseudomonadota bacterium, assembly GCA_038529875.1. Lineage (GTDB taxonomy): Bacteria > Pseudomonadota > Alphaproteobacteria > Sphingomonadales > Sphingomonadaceae > Erythrobacter. The sequence goes on from JBCBDF010000302.1 coordinate 922, forward strand.
GCCGCCATGACTGGAGACATGCCTCAAACGCACGCGGCCACAGGCAGCACAGTGCGCGATCCAAAACGTTCGTTTCAGGACATGATCCTGACGCTGCATGATTTCTGGAGCGCGAATGGCTGTATCATCCTGCAACCGTATGATATGCGCATGGGCGCGGGCACGTTTCACACCGCGACGACTTTGCGTGCGCTGGGGCCGGAGCCGTGGAATGCGGCGTTCGTTCAGCCGTGTCGTCGACCAACAGATGGCCGCTATGGCGAGAACCCGAACCGGCTGCAGCACTACTATCAATATCAGGTGATCCTGAAACCTTCGCCCAGCGATATTCAGGAGCTGTATCTCGAAAGCCTGCGTCAAATCGGCATTGATCCGCTGCGCCATGACATCCGCTTTGTCGAGGATGACTGGGAATCGCCAACTCTGGGCGCGTGGGGCCTGGGCTGGGAAGTGTGGTGCGACGGGATGGAAGTCACCCAGTTCACTTACTTTCAGCAAATGGGCGGGTTTGATTGCAAGCCTGTCGCGGGCGAGCTGACCTACGGCCTCGAACGTCTGGCAATGTATATCCAGGGCGTCGACAGCGTTTATGACCTCGCCTTCAACCAGAATGGGGTCAGCTATGGCGATGTGTTTCTCGAAAATGAGAAGCAGATGTCGAAATGGAACTTTGAAGTCGCGGATACAGACGCTCTGTTCGACCTGTTCAACAAGGCGGAGGCGGAGTGCAACAACGCTCTGGCTGCAAATGTCCCAATCGCCGCTTACGAACAGGCGGTCGAGGCGAGCCACATCTTCAACCTGTTGCAAGCGCGCGGCGTGATCAGCGTTCAGGAGCGTGCGAGCTATATGGCCCGCGTCCGCGATCTGGCGCGCGGATCGTGCGAGGCGCATATGGAGAAAGAGGCCGCCGGCTGGGCTGAGAAATATCCGGAGTGGTCAAAATGAATTGTCTTGGCGGGTCGTGCGCTCCTGCGAAAGCAGGAGCCCAGTGGCTGCATGGACTCCTGCTTTCGCAGGAGATCACTAGCGAGGGGCAAGAAAATGCCTGACTTTCTCCTAGAGCTGCGCAGTGAAGAAATTCCGGCCCGCATGCAAAGGGGCGCGCGCGGCGAGCTGGAAAAGCTGTTTCGCCGCGAAATGCAGGCGGCGGGCGTGGACGTGGGCGAGGCGACCGTGTGGTCGACCCCGCGACGGCTCGCGCTGATTGCGCGCGGCCTGCCGACCGAAACCGAAGCAGTGCGTGAGGAAGCCAAGGGCCCACCAGAGGGCGCGCCGGATCAGGCGGTTGATGGATTCTGCCGCAAGAACGGCGTGACCCGCGATCAGTTGGAAGTGCGCGAAGTAAAAGGCCGCAACACCTATTTCGCCGTGATTGAGAAGCCGGGGCAGGCCGTCAGCGATCTCCTCGCCGCTGCGATCCCTGCGATCATCCGCGATTTTTCATGGCCCAAGTCGATGCGTTGGGGCGATGCCTCCATGTCAACCGAGAGCCTGCGCTGGGTGCGGCCATTGTCCGGCATTGTCGCGCTGCTCGATGGGGAAGTTGTGCCGTGCGTGTTGGACGGGCTGGCGAGTGGACGTGAGACAATCGGGCATCGTTTCCATTCGGCAGGCGAGATCACAATCGCTAGCGCGAATGACTATGCCGACAAACTCCGTGCGGCGCATGTCATTGTCGATCATACCGAGCGTGAAGCGATGGTGCGCGACGGAGCCAAGGCCGCTGCGCAAGCGGCAGGGCTGACGCTGGTCGAAGATGAAGGCCTAGTGGTCGAGAACGCTGGCCTGACCGAATGGCCCGTTCCGCTGCTTGGCCGGTTTGAGGATGATTTCCTCGATGTCCCGCCAGAGACAATTCAGCTTACCGCGCGGGTGAACCAGAAATACTTCGTGTGCACGCGAGCCCCAGCGCAGGCTGGGGCCTCCAACGGTCATGCGCAACCGAAAGAGGTCCC
>JBCBDF010000303.1:0-2859 GCA_038529875.1 Pseudomonadota bacterium
CCACCTGCACAGAGCCTTCGCCATCAGGTGCGCTGAAACGGGTCTTTGGATCCATCAGGTTCATAGTGCTCTCTTCCTCATCATTCCGCCGCGAAAACGCCTTCGAGACGGTCTTCGAGTTCATCACTGGCCTCGCGCAAAGCGGCGAGGGTTTCATCATCGGGTTCCCACAGCTGGCGGTCGCACGCTTCAAGCAAGCGATTGGCGACCCGTGCGGAGCTTTTCGGATTGAGCTCGGAGAGACGGCGACGCATCTCTTCATCGAGCACGAATGTTTCGCTGATCTTCTGATAGACCCACGGCGCGACCTGGCCGGTGGTGGCGGACCAGCCCATCGTGTTGGTCACATGGCCTTCGATGTGGCGCACGCCCTCATATCCGTGGTCAAGCATGCCCTCATACCATTTCGGGTTGAGCGTGCGGCTACGGGTCTCAAGGTCGATCTGTTCGGCTAGGGTGCGAACCTTGGCATTCCCGCGCGTCGCATCGAGGATGTAAACCGGGGCATCTGCGCCCTTGGCCTTGGCGACCGAGCGGCTAACCCCGCCAAGCCCGTCGACATATTGATCGAGATCGGTGACGCCGACTTCGACGCTTTCGAGGTTTTGATAGGTAAACTCGACTTGGGCGAGTGCGCTTTGCAACAAGTCGCGCTGTTGCACCGGCGCGCCGTTGACGCCGTAAGCATAGCCCTTGTGTGTCTCGAAGGCATTGGCGAGCTCGTCCGGGTCGGCCCACACGCCGCCTTCGATCATCTGGTTGACGTTGGCGCCATAGGCTCCTTCCGCGTTGGAGAAGACGCGCAACGAAGCGGTCTCAAGGTCGCAGCCATGCGCTTGCATGTGGGCGAGGCTGTGCTTGCGCACAAAGTTGGCTTCGATCGGCTCGTCGGCTTGGCTTGCAAGCAGCGCGGCCTCGGCCAGCATCCGGGTTTGCATCGGTAATAGGTCGCGGAAAATGCCAGAGAGCGTCGCCACCACGTCGATGCGCGGACGGCCAAGCTCCTCCAGCGGGATCAGCTCTGCGCCGCACAACCGGCCATAGCCATCGCGGCGGGGGCGAGCGCCGATCAGCGTCATCGCCTGCGCGATTTGCACGCCTTCGCTTTTCATATTGTCGGTGCCCCACAGCACCATTGCGAGGCTTTCGGGGAAGGGCTCACCGCCGTTCACATGCCGGGCAATCAGTTCCTCGGCCTGCACCCGGCCTTGCTCGCAAGCAAACGCGCTGGGGATGCGGAATGGGTCAAAGCCATGAATGTTTCGACCCGTGGGCAGAACCTCTGGATTGGCGACGACATCGCCGCCGGGTGCTGGCTTCACATAGCCGCCATCAAGTGCGTGGATCAGCGCGGTCAACTCATCGCAGGAGTCGAGCTTTTCGCCCAGCTCGTCGCGATTGGCGTCATCACCCGCTGCCTCGACCATGGCATCGAGCATGTCTTCGCGCGCATCGCCCGCAGGGGGCTTGCCCAGCACATGCAGGCCGTGCGGGATCAGCGTTTGCTCCAGCTCATATAAATGGCTGATGAGCTTGCTGATATCGCTGCAGTCAATGTCGAGCGCATCGCATTGATCCGCGATCAGCGTTTCAAGGTTAGCGCGCTCATCGCCTTCATGCGCACTGCGCCACCGTTCCACCGTCTGCTTCAGCTCAATAAAGCCTTTGTAGAGGCCAGCCTGCGCAAGCGGTGGAGTGAGATAGCTCACCAAGGTTGCAGCGGACCGCCGCTTGGCCAGAATGCCCTCGGATGGATTGTTCGCGGCATAGAGATAGTAGTTTGGCAGATCGCCGATCAAACGCTCGGGCCAGCAATCGCCGGTCATCCCGGCCTGCTTGCCCGGCATGAATTCGAGCGCGCCATGCGTGCCGAAATGCAGCACCGAATGCGCGCGGAAGTCTTCACGGATCCAGCGATAGAACGCGCTGAAGGCGTGGGTGGGTGCGAAATTGCCTTCGAACAGCAGTCGCATCGGATCGCCTTCATAGCCAAAGGCGGGTTGCACCCCGACAAACACATTGCCGAACTGCGCGCCGAGCACCTGGATATTGGCGCCGTCGCTTTGCGCCTTGCCAGGGGCAGGGCCCCATTGCGCTTCGATCTCGGCAAGGTGCGGCTCGCGCCGGACATGTTCATCGGCTGGGACGCGCGCGGCGACATTGGCATCGCTGCCAAAGTGCGCCGAATTCCCCTCAATGATCGCTTCGCGCAAGGCGTTGACCGTTTCCGGCACCTGCACGTCATAGCCTTCATCGCGCAGGCGGACCAGCGTGGCGTGGAGCGATGCAAAAACGGACAGGAACGCCGCAGTGCCTGTTGCGCCTGCATTGGGCGGGAAGTTGAACAATACGATGGCGAGCTTGCGGGTCGCGCGTTCGGCCTTGCGCAGCTGGATCAGCTTGACTGTCTTGTCAGCCAGCGCTTCGGCCCGCTCCGGGCAGCCCATCATCGCCCGCACATTGTGGCTCTTGGGCTGCTCACAGTGGCGCTCGCATCCGCCGCAAGTTTCGCCCTCTCCGGCCCGTCCACCAAAGACGCTGGGGCAGATCGAGCCATCCAGTTCGGGCAGGGCGACCATCATGGTCGCTTCGAGGGGTAACAGGCCCTGGTCCCGCCCGCGCCATTCCTCCAGCGTCTGGAATTCGATTGCGTGGGCGGCCAGATACGGAATGTCGAGATTGCCCAACACTTCGATGGCCGCTTCGGAATCGTTATAGGCGGGGCCGCCAACCAGCGAAAAACCGGTCAGGTTCACGATCGCATCAACCGTTGGCTCGCCGCGTTCCATAAAGAACTTTTCGATTGCCGGGCGCGCATCAAGTCCGCTGGCAAAGGCCGGGATGACGCGCAGGCCTGCC
>JBCBDF010000304.1:0-2859 GCA_038529875.1 Pseudomonadota bacterium
TATTTGAGGGTGTTATCGGCGTCTGGTTTCCATGGGCTGCAAGTCTGATGCTCCCGAGGCTGCCCATCAATCCCCTACCAATTGCAGAAATCGGCCATAGTCCTCGCTGACTTCGCGCGCTTCCTCGAAAGCGCGGGCGCGTTCGCTGTCGAGGCAACGGAAGTAGCTCTGGATATTCTGGATGTAGTCTTCGAAATCGCCACGGATGATGTCCGCATAGTCTCGCGCTGCCTGCGAATCGCTTGGCAGGAAAGGACGGGCCGGGGCGAAGCAGGATTCCGCGAAACCCGGCCCGGGGAGGCAGATCAGGAGGGCCATAGCTTGTAATGAGAGCAGGCCTGTCAACCTTGGGTTTCTCAAACCTGTTATCTCCTTGATCGCGGACACTGGCCGTGACTAGTGTTTGCGTAACCAAACTACAGCTAAAGCATGATATTACATCTTGCGGTTGATAGTATACTATCGTAACTCTGGGCTTCAAGTGGGAATGCCTGGGGTTGCGCCATTGGAGAAAGCGTGAGCCGGGCCATGAACTGGGACATCGAAGCACCAAATGTGGTTACGGAAGCCAGGTTCCGCGAGCTCGTGGAAAGCGGCTATAGCGCAGAAATCCTGTGCCAGGAGTCGGCACATAAGAAAGGCCCCAGCTATTACGGGGTCTGGATCATGCGCGTTGTCTCTGATGACGGGGTGGAAAAGCTCCTCGTCACCGCCCGCACGCGGACGACCTACAACGATATCAAGATCCGCGAGTTCAAGACGATCTCCGGCGTGGTGTCTTTCTTCATTGGCCTTGGCTTTTCGCATGTCGACCTGCCGCTTGAGGCGGGTACAAGCCGTACGCATAAACTTGCGCCGTCAGACAAAGCCCCATCAGACAAGGGCGCTGGCAAGTAACCTCGTCTGCCTCTGGCTGGTCGCAGCACCTGCCTCAGCGCAAATGGTGCTGGTCATGGAGAGCGACGGCTCCCTGACGCCGTCCCAATCCCAAAATAGCTTCGCGCGCAATTACAATGACGGCATCGGTCAGGGGTCGGCAGCCGATGAACTTGCGATTTTCGGCAGCGATGAAACTGTGCCAGAGCGAGAAGCGATGCGCTTTGCAGCCCGTGTCGGTCCGGCACCCCTGCCCCGCGCCGATGTCTTAAACGCCATAGAGACCACGGCCCTGCGCTATGCCAGCCACCCCGGCCTAAGGCGCGCGGAGCTTTCCGTCACGGACTGGCTGAGCCTCTACCGCGCCAATATTGAAGTGGAGAGCGCCTATCGGCAGGATGCGATCTCACACGCGGGCGCCATTGGCCTTGGTCAGCTTATGCCCGACACAGCGCGCGACCTCGGCGTCGACCCGCGCGATCCACAACAGAACCTCGACGGTTCCGCTCGCTACCTCGCGATGATGCTGGAAAGCTTCGGCGATCCGCATCTGGCGCTTGCCGCCTACAACGCTGGGCCGGAAGCCGTGCGCCAACACGGTGGCATTCCCCCTTACCGAGAAACCCAGAACCACGTGGCCCGCGTCATGGCCGTCGTGGCCCGATTGGAAGGATCAAATTCATGAAACAGATTTCAAACCTCTTTGTCGCCTCGCTGGCGCTATTCCTGCTCATTGCCGAGCCCGCCCTGGCGCAAAGCATTGATCTCTCCCCGATCCAAAGCCTGTTGCAGGGCATCGTCGATGCTCTGACCGGTCCGCTCGGCGTCGTCATCGCAACGCTCGCCGTGCTGGGCGTTTTCTTGAGCTGGTTCTTCAACATCATTGATCTGCGCCAGGCACTCTGGGTCCTGGTCGGCATCGCCGGTGTTGCCGCCGCGCCCACCATCGTTGCCGCGGTCTTTGCCGGTGCCTGAGCGTTCGCCTCTCTTCCTCGGCCTCGTGCGCCCGCCCAAGCTCCTGGGCCTGCCCATCATGTATGCGATGGTCTGGCTCTTTGGCTCGGTGCTCCTGTTCGTCTGGGTCCAGCATATCGCGGTGCTGGCTGTCGCGGCCCTGCTCTATCCCGTGCTTTGGAAGGCCGCGGACTGGGATCCGCGCTTCATCGATGTGATGATGACGGCACTGCAGGAGACGCCGCCGACGCGGAACCGCTCCATCCATGGCGGGGACAGCTATGCCCCGTGAAGCCGCGCTTGATCTCCGCACGATGACGCCGGACTGGTACGCGCACGAGACCCGCCTCGCGCACATGCTGCCCTATGTGAGCCTCGTCGATGACCAGACCGTGCGGACCCGGGTCAACGAGCTTTTCCAGTGCATCCGGCTGGATGGTGTCAACAGCTACACGACGGATGATGCCTATCTCGACAAGGTGACCGCACTCTTCGCCCGGATCATCGCGCAGCTGGGGCCGGAGTTCAGCTACTACGTCCACAAGGTCTCCAAGGCGATCACGCCGGACCTCGAGCCGGTGCGCGAGGAAAGTTTCGCGGGCGAGGTGGACCGGCTCTGGCGTGCAAAACTCGAAACCAGCGGGTTGCGCGACAAAACCCTGACGCTCACCGTTATTCATCGCCCGCCTCCGAAAAGCGTCCTGCCCTTCCTGAACCGAAGCGCGCCGGACCGATTGAAGGAAGCAACCGAGAAGCGCCTGCGCCGTCTGGGCGAAGCGGTGAACGTCTTTCTCTCCGGCCTGACGGAGCTGAACCCGCGCGTGCTGACGTCCGAGAGCGGCGAGTTGATCGGGTTTCTGGGGGCGCTCAACACGGGAACGGAACTGCCGCTCTATCCGGCAAACACCTACGGCTTCCTGTCCTTCAACATCGCCAATACCCGGGTGACGTTTCACGGAGATCACTTCGAGCTATCCGAAGGCGTCGTGGGGCACCGCTTTGGGAAGAGCTTCACCATCGGGGAATATT
>JBCBDF010000305.1:0-2851 GCA_038529875.1 Pseudomonadota bacterium
AAGCATGGCTATTATCCGCAAGCTCCTCATCGCCTTGGTCGTCCGGATCGGGCTCCTCCAGTGTCGGATCTATGCCCGCCACTTCGTCAACCGACAGCTCGGCCGTATCGCCGCGTGTCAGGAAAAAACCGGCAATGCCGAGGATCACGATCAGGACGACCAAGGCGATGAGGAGCTTGCGGATAATAGCCATGCTTGCAGCGTTATAAGAGGCTTTCGCTTGCGGCAATGGGGGAAGCGATTAGACAGCGCATCGTTATGTACGATTTTAAACCCGATGAAGCCCTCGCCCCTGCCGAAATCTATCGCCAACTGTGCGATGCCGCCGACGCGCTCACCGCTAGGGAAAAAGATGGCGTGGCCAATATGGCTAATGTCGCGGCGCTGATCTGGGAATTCGTGCCGCACCTCAATTGGGCGGGTTTTTACCGGGTGATTGAGGATGGCGCGGATAAAGAGCTGGTTTTGGGGCCATTTGTCGGGCGCCCCGCCTGTATCCGCATCCCGATGGGTCAAGGTGTATGCGGCGCAGCAGCAGCGACAGGCGAAACCCAACTGGTGGCCGACGTGCACGCCTTTCCCGGCCATATTGCCTGCGATGCTGCCAGTCAGTCGGAGGTCGTCGTTCCCGTAATACGCAATGGCGAAGTCGTCGCGGTGATCGATTGCGACAGTCCGGAGCTTGGCCGGTTCACCGAAGACGATACGCGCGGGCTGGAAGCGCTAGCTGCAATGCTAAGCGACCGGATCTAGACGAGCACAGCAGTCGCGCCGCGCGACTTTCTCGCAATCGGCTTCAAATACCGGTAAGGCGCTGAAATTAGTGCATGTTCGCCGAACAGGTGACCCTTGCTTCTGGATCAGATATCGCCGCCGGTAAGCCGCTGACACACTAGATCGAGTTGATCCAGCGTGCGGTAACGGATCGTCACCGCGCCCGAACGCGGGTCGGCATCCGACTTGATCCGCACTTTCAGCCCAAGAAATTCCTCAAGGTGCCGCTGCACCGCTTCGATGTCGGCATCATTACCAGCATCGCGCGGACAAACTGCGGCGTCAGAGACGGTTTTCACGGTGCCAGCAACTTGGCGAACCATGCGCTCGATCTCACGAACTGAGAGATTGTCGTTCACCGCCTGCTGCGCGAGGCTCGCCGCATTGTCGTTCCCGATCAGTGCACGCGCATGCCCCATCGACAGTTTCCCGACTTCTACCAGGTCGAGCACCGCCTCGGGCAACCCGAGAAGACGCTGGAAGTTCGCGACGTGGCTGCGCGATTTGTCGACCATCCGGGCAATGTCCGACTGGGTCATGCTCTCCTCATCAGCGAGCCGTTGATAGGCACGCGCCTCTTCCACCGGATTTAGGTCTTCGCGCTGGATATTCTCGATCAGCGCCAGCGCCATCACCTCGCGATCGTCAAGATCGCGGACCAGCGCGGGAATTTCGTGCAAGCGCGCTTTTTGCGCGGCCCGCCAACGACGTTCCCCGGCGACCAGCTGATAGCGCCCTTCGCCGCGCGGCCGAACGATAATCGGCTGAATTACACCGCGCGCCGCAATCGAAGCGGCCAGTTCACCCAAGGCGGCATCGTCGAAATGCTTACGCGGCTGACCCGGAAGCGGGCTAATCGAAGCGATTGGCAATGCAGCCAGCCCCGAATCCTTCTGACTAGCACTTTGTGACGCATAATCAGGGGTTTGCGACTCACCGTTACGAACTAACGGCTCTTCCCGCTGGGTTTCGCCCAACAGCGCACCCAAGCCCTTGCCGAGCTTCTTTCTGCTCGCATCCGGGGCAAGTTTCGGCACCGTGAACTTGATCTTGTCGTCGTTTGGATTGGAGTTGCTGCTCATGCGGCTTTCCTTTCAGGCGGGAAGCGCCCGATCAATTCCCTAGCAAGGGCGATATAGGCTCTACTGCCCGTGCACGAATGGTCGTAAACCAGCGCCGGAAGACCATGGCTCGGCGCCTCCGACAGGCGCACATTGCGCGGAATAACGGTCTCAAACACGAGATTACCCAAGCAATCGCGCACATCGTCGGCAACCTGGTCGGTCAAACGGTTGCGGCGATCGAACATGGTAAGTGCGACACCGATAATGCCAAGATCGGGGTTGAAGCGCTGTTGAATGCGTTCAACTGTCTGTAGCAGCTGGCTGAGGCCTTCGAGCGCGAAAAATTCGCACTGCAGCGGCACCAGCAATGTATCGGCAGCGCACAGGGCATTCAGGGTCAGCAAACCAAGCGAGGGCGGGCAGTCGATAAAGCAGATATCGTGCTCGCTGTGATCGGCCAGCGCGCTTTGCAAGCGATCAGTGCGCTCTTCAACTGAAACCAGTTCGATCTCTGCTCCGCTCAGATCAACGGTCGCCGGGACAATATCGAGGCCGGGAATGCTGCTGGGCACGGTCGCATCGGCAAGTTTCACCTGATCGACCAGCAAGTCATAGCTCGAAAGCCCGCGATCCGCGGCGCTGACACCCATCCCCGTGGAGGCATTGCCCTGCGGATCGAGGTCGATCAGCAATGTGCGCCATCCGGTTGCAGCCATCGCCGTGGCGATATTAATGGCCGTCGTGGTCTTGCCGACCCCGCCCTTCTGGTTCGCAATTGCTATTGTCAGCATAGAACTCCGCCCTTTTCTCGCACTCAAAGCCAGCTTTCAGCATAGACCAAACGGTCCGTTTGCATCACCGATTTACGATGATGCCTGCTTCGCCATCGGTCAATGATTGTTCCACGTGGAACATTTTCCGAATTGGAGCTTTTGAACCCGCCAATTCATGCGCTGCAGAACGCCCTTTGGGCAATATGTAGCGCGTCATCTTTGTGGAGAAGGGTGCGGATA
>JBCBDF010000306.1:0-2823 GCA_038529875.1 Pseudomonadota bacterium
CAAAAGCTGCCCAACCATTATTGAAACCTCTTCCAAGAAAAAGCTAGCGGGCGAAGACGTCACCATCGAGGATGTCTGCTTCCAACGTGACGGCGTGTTCGCCATGGAGCTGGGCGGGCCAGAGGTCGGTCGCGGCTGCGGCGGTCGCGGGATCATTCACGGCTTTGAACTGCTAGAGAAACTGGGTTTTCACGAATGGGGCTTCGACTATGTCCTGCTCGATTTCCTGGGTGACGTGGTGTGCGGCGGCTTCGGCCTGCCGATTGCGCGCGACATGTGCCAGAAAGTGATCGTGGTCGGATCCAACGACCTGCAATCGCTCTATGTCGCCAACAATGTCTGCCACGCGGTCGAATACTTCCGCAAAATGGGCGGCAATGTCGGCGTTGCGGGCATGATCGTGAACAAGGATGATGGCACGGGCGAAGCGCAAGCCTTTGCCGAAGCGGTCGACATTCCGGTGCTCACAGCAATCCCAGCGGATGAAGATATTCGCCGCAAATCAGCCAATTACCAGATCATCGGCAAACCTGGCGGCGAATGGGCCAGCCTGTTTGAAACGCTCGCAACCAATGTTGCTGAAGCGCCTCCCAAACAGCCCGCTCCGCTCGACCAGGATGGCCTGCTGGGCCTGTTCTCACCTGAGGACACCGGCGGCGATATCCAATTGGTCCCGGCAACCCAGGCCGACATGCGCGGCGGTGTGTTTGAAGAAAAACCATCGCTCGAAGTGATCTATGACGAGGTATGATGCTTGACTGATTTGCACGCCTCTAACGCAACACGCGCCCCTGACAGGATCGACCTCGATTCCGGCAGCGAGCTTGCGAGCGCGGATGGCGGCTGTCATGCTGGCAAGGACACAATGCAAGAAGCTGCGCGCGCAGCTGGCAAAAGCGACATTCTCGATCAATACGCCGCCGACTATCCAGTCGGACCACATGATCAACCGCAAAGCATGTGCCCCGCCTTCGGGTCGCTCCGGGTCGGCCTGCGCATGCGCCGCACTGCAACCGTATTATCGGGCAGTGCTTGCTGTGTTTACGGCCTGACCTTCACCTCGCATTTCTATGGTGCGCGGCGGACGGTCGGATACGTACCGTTCAGCTCCGAAACGCTCGTCACCGGCAAGCTGTTTGAGGATATCAAGGAAGCGGTCGAAGGCCTCGCCGATCCCGAAAACTACGACACGATCATCGTCACCAATCTGTGTGTGCCGACCGCCAGCGGCGTGCCGCTGCGATTGCTGCCCGACCAAATCAACGGCGTGCGGATCGTCGGTATTGATGTGCCGGGCTTTGGCATTCCAACCCATGCCGAGGCGAAGGACGTGCTGGCCGGCGCGATGCTGAAATATGCGCGCGAGGAAGTGGCCTCCGGCCCTGTCGCAGCGCCTGCTGAACGTTCTGACAAGCCAACCGTGACGCTGCTGGGAGAGATGTTCCCAGCTGATCCGGTGGGTATTGGGCAAATGCTTGAACCACTGGGCCTGTCCGCTGGGCCGGTTGTTCCTACCCGCGAATGGCGCGAGCTGTATTCCGCGCTCGATTGCTCGCTGGTCGCTGCAATCCACCCGTTCTACACCGCCAGCGTGCGCGAATTTGAAGCCGCTGGCCGCCCGGTAATAGGCTCTGCACCGGTGGGCGTGGATGGCACGGTCGCCTGGCTGCAAAGCATCGGCGATACGCTCGGCCTGCCGCAAGACAAGGTCGACGGCGTGAAGAACGCGATGACCGGCGCCATCAAAGGCGCGTTGTCCGCCATGCCGGTCAAGGGCCGGATCACCGTGTCAGGCTATGAAGGCTCTGAGCTGTTGGTTGCTCGCCTGCTGATCGAAAGCGGCGCAGAAGTGCCCTATGTCGGCAGCGCCTGCCCGCAAACAAAATGGTCTGATCCAGATCGCGAATGGCTCGAAGCCAAGGGTGTGCGCGTCAATTTCCGCGCCAGCCTGGAAGAAGACCTCGCAGCGGTCGAAGAGTTCCGCCCTGACCTCGCGATTGGCACGACCCCGGTTGTGCAGCACGCGAAGGCGAAAGCTATTCCGGCGCTCTACTTTACCAACCTCATTTCCGCACGTCCCCTGATGGGCCCGGCGGGCGCAGGCAGCCTCGCCCAAGTCGTGAACGCAGCGATGGGCAATAAAGAGCGTTTCGATAAGATGCGCGATTTCTTCGAAGGCGTTGGCACAGAGCATGCCGCTGGCGTATGGGAAGAAACGCCCATCGACCGGCCGAAATTCCGCAAGAAATACGCGGCCCTGAACGAAGCAGCGCGCAAAGCGGCTGAGGCGGTGGGCACATGACTTTGCGCGCCGTCCCCTCGCCGTTCGCCATGAGCCTGTCGAAGGGCTGTCCTTCTCCTGCGCAAGGAGGAAAAGTGAAGTGCAGGGCTGCGACAAGCTCAGCCCGAACGGATGATGGTTTGGGAGGTGAGGGATGACCTTGATCCTCGACCATGATCGGGCCGGTGGCTATTGGGGTGCGACTTACGTCTTCACCGCGGTCAAAGGCCTGCAGGTCATCATCGATGGCCCGGTTGGTTGCGAAAATCTGCCCGTAACATCGGTGCTGCATTACACCGACGGATTGCCGCCGCACGAACTGCCGATTGTGGTCACAGGCCTGGGCGAAGAAGAACTGGGCAAGACCGGCACTGAAGGCGCGATGAAACGCGCTTGGGAAACGCTCGATCCAGAGCTTCCTGCTGTTGTCGTAACCGGCTCTATCGCTGAGATGATCGGTGGCGGGGTTACGCCCGAGGGCACAAACATCAAACGCTTCCTGCCGCGCACGATCGACGAAGATCAGTGGGAAAGCGCCGACC
>JBCBDF010000307.1:0-2821 GCA_038529875.1 Pseudomonadota bacterium
CATTGGTTGGCAGAAACTTTGCGGCAATGGCACCAAAAGGCGCGGCGATTACTCCACCTATCAGCAGCCCCAGAGCCGCGCCCGTCACTTGCTCAAGGCCGAATTGGCTGATGAATGCCCCGGATACTGCTATCGCGATAAAGAATTCCGCGCTGTTGACCGAGCCCACCACTTTGCGCGGTTCGGTGCCCTGTAGCATCAGCCCGGAACTCACCACCGGTCCCCATCCTCCGCCGCCAATCGCATCGAGTAATCCTCCAAGAAACCCTAATGGGACGACAGCTTTTGGAGTGCGCTGTTTGATCCTGCCATGAAGTCCTTTGAAGATCAGAACCAGGCCGAGCAGGGCGAGGTAGACGAAAACAAACGGTTTGATCGCGTCCCCGTCCACCTGGGCAAGGCCGTATGCGCCGAGCGCACCGCCCAGGACTCCGGGCACCACGACCTTCAGAAACAGCCGTTTGTCGATATTGCCAGTAATTGCGTGGCTCGCGCCGGAAACCGCAGTGGTGAAACACTTGATGATGTGCACCCGATAAGAGGCCTGCGCGGGTGAAACGCCCATGAAGCCCACCAGCAAAGTGGTTGCTATGGCCCCGAAGGCCATGCCCAATGCACCATCGATCAACTGTGCGAAGAACCCAATCGCGATCAGCGGGAGCAGTTCCTCAAATCCAGCATCGGCAAACTCGATCATTGGCACTCCCCAAAGCACCGTAGGGGTAGGTGATGTGCGTCCGTATCAGGAAATATACGTGCGGGGTCTACCGTTGCTTCTTTCCCAACGGGGTCTGGCGATCGGGCGGAAACTCGGGAGGTTTACTGATATGCCTGAGGGGTTTGCCGCGCTCTAACCGACCTCACCACGGGCAAAACCGCTACGGGGGAGGCGCGATATCGTTCAACTGACTTTTCTAGGCGGAGCCGACACGGTTACGGGGTCCAAGTTCCTTGTGGAGACGTCATCCAGCAGGATCCTGGTCGATTGCGGGCTGTTCCAGGGGTACAAAGTGCTGCGCGCGCGCAACCGACATCCGCTGCCGTTCGATCCGGCGAGCATCGATACGGTCGTGCTGACCCATGCGCATCTCGACCATTCCGGTTATCTCCCGCTGCTCGTGAAAAACGGTTTTGCCGGACGGGTGATTTGCACCGAAGGAACGCGCTCGCTGTGCGGTCTTTTATGGCCTGACAGCGGATATTTGCAGGAAGCGGATGCCCGGTATGCCAATCGGCGTGGCTTCAGCAAGCACAAGCCCGCACTGCCGCTCTACACCAAGGCGGATGCGCAGCGGGCGCTGAAATCTCTATCCCCTATGCCCTTCGGCGAGCGCATTCCGATTGCCGATGATTGCAGCATCCGCTTCCGATATGCCGGGCATATTCTGGGCGCTGCGACGGTGGACCTGATCGCCGATGGCAAGCGGATTGTCTTTTCCGGGGATCTGGGCCGCTATGGCGATCCCCTGATGTTCGATCCAGAGCCTGTTCCGCAGGCTGACTACCTGCTCGTGGAATCGACTTACGGTGACCGCTTGCATCCAGACATAGCGCCGCAGCAGGTGCTTGAAGAGATTATCGAGCGGACCGCGAACCGCGGCGGCAGCGTGATCATACCATCCTTTGCGATCGGTCGGGCGCAATCGCTGCTCTATCATATCGAGGCCATTCGCCGACGCGGGCGAATTTCCGATGTGCCGGTCTATCTCGACAGTCCGATGGCCATCAGCGCCACAGAGTTATTCTGTCAGCATACTGACGATCATCGGTTGAGCACGGCCCAGTGCCGCGATGCCTGGGACGATGTGATCTACACGCGCGAGGTCGAGGATTCCAAAAGGCTCGACACGATATCCGGACCCAAGATCATCATCTCGGCCAGCGGGATGGTGACGGGCGGGCGAATACTCCATCGGCTGAAACACTATGCCCCTGACCATCGCAGCACCATCGTCATGGCTGGCTATCAGGCTGGCGGCACGCGCGGCGCTTCGTTGTTGGGCGGGGCTGAGGCGATAAAAATCCATGGAGACTACGTGCCGGTGCGCGCCGAGGTGGTCGAGCTGGACATGCTATCGGCCCATGCCGATCAGCATGAACTCATGCGCTGGCTCGGCGGTTTCGAGACAAAGCCTAAGGAATGCTTTGTGGTCCATGGCGAAGCGCAAGCCGCGGATCGCTTTCGTCTCAAGATCACCGAGGAATTGGGCTGGAAGGCCCGCGTGCCTGAACACCAAGAACGCGTCGAGCTGGCATGAGCGAATGGCGCGCAAATGGGGCGCAGAGCCGCACCAGAGAGCTCGTTCCGCTCAAGGCAAAGCGGCTGAAGCTCGAGACCCAGCATGAAGCCATCGCAATTGTTCACCAGCAATGCACCGTTGCGCGTTCGGAGGGACTGACCGAGCGCGCCCGGGTGGAATTGCGGGTTAATGACCGCAGAGCCATCGCCAGACTCTACCAGGTTGAGGGGGAGCTGGTCGCAATCGACGAGATCGGCCTTTCCGAGACGGCCTGGCGGCGGCTGGGCATTGAGGAAGGCGCTGAGGTCACGCTCCACCATCCCCGCAATCTTGAATCCATGAGCGGGTTGCGCAGCAAGGTTTACGGACATCGACTGAACCAGAAAACTGCCGCCGCTGTTTTCAGGGACATCGTCGAAGGGTGCTATTCAGATGTGCAGATTTCGGCGTTTATCGCTGCGCTGGCAAGCCAAGCGCCCGACCTTACCGAGGCGGTCGCTCTGACACAGGCGATGGTGTCCATTGGCGACCGGCTTTCATGGCCCGGAGACATCATCGTCGACAAACATTGCGTCGGTGGC
>JBCBDF010000308.1:0-2740 GCA_038529875.1 Pseudomonadota bacterium
AGACCAATATGCCCGAAGACGATGGCCAGCGCCGTCTCGTGCATGGCGATTATCGCCTCGACAACCTGCTCTTTTCGTCCGATGGGCAAGAGGTCCGCGCCGTGCTGGATTGGGAGCTGTCCACCATCGGTCATCCTTACGCTGATCTGGCCGGTGTGATCATGCAATGGGCGATGCCTGCCAACGGGGAAGGTCGCGGTTTGGCCGGTGTCGATCGCGCGGCCCTTGGGCTGTGGTCTGACGCGAAGTTCATAGAGACCTATTGCACCCGACGCGGCATTCCAGGGATCGAGGATTTCAATTTCTACCTCGCCTTCAGCTTCTTTCGGATGGCGGCGATCCTGCAAGGTGTGAAGAAGCGCGCGCTTGATGGCAACGCCGCCGATCCAGAGCGTGCCGCGCGGCTTGGGGCCTATGTGCCGGAGTTTGCCAGGGCCGGCCTGAAAGCCGCCGAGGCGTAGCGCCAGGTTTCTTTGGCGGCCTTGGTCTTGACCTTCTAGTTACTGGAACCTTTATATCCCTTGTAAAAGGGGCCCCAGCCCATGACGCAACAGCCCATGAGGTTCGAAATCGACGGCATGTCTTGCGCCGGATGCGCAGGACGTGCGGAGCGAGCCCTGAATGCCGTGCCCGGGGTCGTGGAAGCGCGGGTGAATTTTGCGTCGCGATCTGCACTCGTGGAGGCGCCAAGCGTTGCCGCCGAAAGCCTGACGGACGCGCTCACATCGGCCGGATACCCTGCACGGGTGTCAGAGGCGACGTCCTCGATCGCGCCGCGCGAAGACGCAGAAGCCAAGGACGCGCGGAGACGATTTTTGATTGCCGCCGCTTTAACGCTGCCAGTGTTCCTCACGGAAATGGGTGGGCATCTTATCCCCGCACTGCATCACCTGATCCACCAAACCCTCGGCCAGACAGTGTTTTGGACCCTGCAATACCTGCTCACCACAGCGGTGCTGTGCTGGCCCGGGCGGGAGTTTTTCGCTCGCGGGTTTCCGGCGCTCTTCAAAGGCATGCCCGATATGAACTCTCTGGTGGCGCTCGGCGCCTCTGCGGCATGGATCTATTCCAGTGTCGCCCTGTTTGCGCCCGCACTGCTGCCCGCGGGCACTCAAGCCGTCTACTTTGAAGCCGCGGCTGTGATCGTCACGCTGATCTTGCTCGGGCGGTGGCTTGAAGCCCGCGCAAGGGGTCAGGCGAGCGCCGCGATCCGATCGCTCGTCGAGCTGCAACCCAACCGCGCCCATATCCGGCAGGGCGATCAACTCAAAACCGTGGATCTGACCCTCGTGCGCGTGGGCGACATTCTGGTCGTGAAGCCAGGGGAACGTGTTCCGGTGGATGGCATCATCCTCGAGGGGGCGTCTTTCGTCGATGAAAGCATGCTGACAGGCGAGCCCATTCCGGTTGAGAAATCCGAGCAAGACACGCTCACAGGCGGGACGCTCAATGGTCAAGGCGCCCTGGTCATGGAAGCCACGCGCGTGGGCCGCGACACCGTGCTCGCCCGCATTGTCGAGATGGTTCAAGAAGCACAGGGCGCTCGCCTTCCCATCCAATCCCTTGCCGATCGCGTGGTCGCCATTTTCGTACCAATCGTCATAGCCATAGCGACGGTGACTGTGGCCGCATGGCTCGCCTTTGGTCCTGCCCCGGTGCTCAGCTTCGCGCTTGTGGCAGGGGTGTCCGTTCTTATCATCGCCTGCCCCTGCGCCATGGGTCTGGCGACGCCGACATCCATCATGGTGGGCACAGGCCGCGCGGCGGAACTGGGCGTTTTGTTCCGCAAAGGCGAGGCGTTGCAACGATTGGAAGACGTCCGCGTCGTGGCCTTTGACAAAACCGGCACACTGACCGAAGGCCGACCGGAGGTGGCAGACGTAGTTATGGCCGACGGTATGGAACGCGCGGAGGTGCTGCGACTGGCGGCCTCGGTGGAGCAACAATCCGAACACCCTATCGCCCAAGCCATCGTCAGCGCTGCTGACGGTCAAGTTTTGAGCACGCCTGACCATCTCGAAGCGCTCAGTGGCAAAGGATTGGCTGCGGATGTAGACGGGTACAAGGTCCTGATCGGAACAGTGCTCTTGATGCGGGAACAAAGTGTCGTCTTCTCTGATTTGCAAACGGACGCAGACATCATGGCAGGCCGCTCCGAAACACCTGTCTTCATCGCCATCGACGGCCAGGTTGCGGCCGTGCTTTCCGTAACCGATCGGGTAAAACCAACTTCGAAAGAGACCATTCTCGCCCTCAAAGCAAAGGGCCTGCATGTGGCTATGCTCACCGGAGACACCCGGCAGACGGGTGAGGCGATTGGCGCAGAGCTTAGCATCGACACTGTGCGTGCAGAGCTCCTGCCCGGCGACAAGCAAACAGCCCTCAACGCTCTTCGCCGAACGCACGGACCCGTGGCGTTTGTGGGCGATGGGATCAATGACGCTCCAGCGCTTGCCCTCGCAGATGTGGGGCTCGCGGTGGGCTCGGGCACAGACGTCGCGCTGGAGGCAGCAGATATCGCGCTCATCTCGGGCGATCCGCGCGGCGTGGTCGCGGCACTCCACGTTTCCGAACAGACAATGCGCAACATCCGGCAAAACCTCTTTTGGGCTTTCGCCTATAATGCGGCTCTGATCCCGGTGGCAGCAGGCGCGCTCTATCCGCTCTTCGGGCTGCTCTTGTCACCCATGCTGGCAGCTGGCGCCATGGCGCTGAGCTCGGTCTTCGTTGTAACCAATGC
>JBCBDF010000309.1:0-2740 GCA_038529875.1 Pseudomonadota bacterium
GAAGGCGACACGCTGATCGTCGCGACCGAGCCGCATATCATCCACCAGATGGAAAAGGCGCTGCCCGAGAAGAACTTCATCGGCGCGCCCGGGGCGGACGGTAATTGCAGCTGCAATATCTGCCCGTACATGGCGCTCAACACGATGGAGAAGCTCTATGTCGCGCTGCGCGATCTGGAGCCGCGCATCGAGATTGAGGAAGAGCTACGCCTGAAGGCGAAGGAAAGCCTCGACCGGATGCTCGGCATGGCTGGTGGCACTGTTGGCATGGGCGATCTGGGCAAGGTGGCGTTTACGGCGGATTGAGTGCAGTCGTCGGCTGAAAAGGTTAAATAGCCTGTTCGTCTTGCGCTCAGTAAATTGGGCGCATGGATAGACACCAAGCAAAGATCATTCGGACGATTACCGAGTCGCAACGTCCCTTAGTTGGACTAATCGCTCTGGCCATCATTCGGCTTCGATGGCCAGCGTTTGGCATCATTGCCCTAGATACCAGCCTGCGCTGGCATGACGAAATAGTGTCCTTGCTCAACTAACCCGTCACCCCAGCGAAGGCTGTGGTCTCGGGCCTCACGCATTTAGCCTCAGGTAGAGATCATCCCAAGACGGGTTCTGAGCTTCAATCGCATTGATCTTCCACTCTCGTTTCCAGGCCTTCATCGCCTTCTCTCGCGCAATAGCTTCTTCGATGGTTGCGTATTCCTCGACATACACGAACCGGGTGCAACGGTATTTCGAAGTAAATCTCCGCCTGTACCTTCGCGATGCTGGGTTACGCGGACAGGCAAATCGCTGGTGACACCAATGTACAGCACGCCATAGCGCTTGTTCGTCATAATGTAGACGAAGCCGCCGCGCTTCATTTGTTGGTTCCCCGCTTTGATGCTTTAGACCCCAGCCTTCGCTGGGGTGACGAGGTGGAGGATGGGGTAACGAGTTTCCTCTGACTAGCTCGCGCCACCACCAACGCGCTGCCCAGCAGCACCATCCCAAGCAAGTCCAGCGGTGTCAGCACTTCGCCAAACACCGAGTACCCAATGATCGCCGCCACGGCTGGCTGGGTCAGCAGCGCAAGGCCAATCACCAGCGGCGGGAAGTGGCCCAGCGAATAGACCAGCAGCCCCTGCCCGATCAGCTGGCTGGAAATGAACAGGATCAGGATCGGCGTCCAATCGGTCGGCCACACAGGTTCGCCCAGCACCAGTGCCACAGTAAGCAGCACCGGGCAGGCAAAGATGCTCACCCAAACCAGCAGGCTCCATGAGCCGAACTTTCCGCGCGCACCCTGCAAAGTCAGCAAATACACCGCGTAAAGCAGCCCCGCCGTCACGCAGAACAGATCGCCGATAAAGGTCTCGGTTGAAATTTCGAGGCTACGCCCGAGCAATATCCCCGCCCCAGTCAGCGCGCAGACAATCGCCAGCCACTCGAGCCCGCGCGGTAGCATACGGGCTACTATAAAACCCCAGAACAACAAGATGATCGACCCCGCATTGCCGAACAGGGTCGCATTGCCGAGCCGCGTCAGGCCAATCCCAATATGCCAACTCGCCAGATCCAGCGCGAAGGCGGTCGCGCCCAAAGCCACCAGCAGCAAGGTCTTGCGCGGCATCCCGCCGAGCCGCTGCCCGCTCATCCGCGCGAATACGACGAGGAACGGCAGAGCCAGAAACACCCGCCAAAACCCGGCGCTGACCGGGCCAGTATCGACCAGCCGCACCAGCCACGGCCCCATCGCCAGCGCAACATTGCCGGCCAGCAACGCCGCCAGCAAAACAAGCGCATGCGGGGTGCCAATCGCACCGCGCGCAAGTTCAGCTTTGGGTGCCCCCTCATTTTCCATGCTTGCGCCCTAGCCCGCAATTCCCCAAGTGCTCAAACACAAAACCCAAATAGAAAACGACGCAAAAGAGGACCATTCGCATGCACGACGCTCTCTTCCAGCCGCTGACAATGGGCGCGCTTGAGGCCAAGAACCGTATCTTCATGGCTCCGTTGACGCGCGGGCGCGCCGCCGATCCGATGTTCGTGCCGAACGAGTTGATGGGCACGTATTACCGCCAGCGCGCGGGCGCGGGGATGATCCTGACCGAGGCGACGGGGATCAGTGTAGAAGGGCTAGGCTGGCCATCGGCTCCCGGCATCTGGACCGATGAGCAGACAGAAGCGTGGAAGCCAATCGTCGAAGGCGTGCATGACGAAGGCGGCCTGATCGCCATGCAGCTATGGCATATGGGCCGCATCGTTCACCCCTATTTCCTCGATGGAAAGGCTCCGCTTTCCGCCAGCGCCACCAAAGCACCCGGTGAAGCGCACACGCCAATTGGCAAGCAAGAATATGCGACCGCGCGCGCAGCGACGCTCGACGATATCAAGCGCACGATCGACGATTATCACCGCGCGGCTGAGAACGCGAAAAAGGCCGGGTTCGACGCGGTGCAATTGCACGGCGCGAATGGATATTTCATCGACCAATTCTTGCGCGACAAGACAAACCTGCGCGAAGACGAATATGGCGGCAGCCCCGAAAACCGCACCCGGATGATGCGCGAAGTGCTCGGAGCGCTGATCGACGTATGGGGCGCGGACCGTGTCGGCATTCGCCTCTCGCCCAATGGCGATTCGCAAGGCACCGACGACAGCAATCCGGAAGCGACCTTTGGCGCAGCGGCGAAGGTGTGTGACAATCTGGGCCTTGCCTTCGTCGAACTGCGCCAGCCGGGGCCGGACGGCACATTTG
>JBCBDF010000310.1:0-2717 GCA_038529875.1 Pseudomonadota bacterium
CTCGAAGGCTGGCTCGGCGGCGGTCGTCATGTCCGCCGTTACTTCAGTCGCGGCGCTATCCGCAGCAGAGTTGTCCGATGGGGTCGCAGCAACGCTTGCTGCGTAGCCTGCGATTGCAAGGGTCGCGGCAAGGCCGATCGCGCGTGGACTTTCGAAAATGCTGCTCATCCTTCACCCATCAGCCGTTTTGTGGCGATTTGCGCGCTGGCATAGGCTTCCTGGTGGTCGGAGCTCCAATAGCGCAGTTCCTCCAGCGGGATGACCTCGCCGCTGACCGCGCACAGCACGTGCTGGCCGGGCTTGAGCACCCGGAAGGTTGAGGGGCCGTAATGGAGTTTGGCGGCTTTGTCGCCGGATGACATCAACATGAATCAGCCTTTAGCATGCGGGTTCATTCAAACAAATCCTCTTGCGCGGGGTGCGTTCCGCTCGGAGGCTTTGGTTTCGGTTTCGGTTTCGGTTTTGATGGGGGCTTTGCTGGCGGAGCAGCCCCATCGCCACCATCTGTCTTTACATCTAGCACGCCATCCTTGAATTGGAGCTTAAGAGCCGCCTCGCGCTCCGCCTGCGCCTTGCCGGTCAGCGCGCGGCCCGATGCATCGCGGACGATGGCATAGCCGCGTTCGAGCGGTTTTTCGGGGTGAAATTGGCTGGCGAGCCGGGCCAGCGCATCGAGCTTTTCGCGTTTGCGAGCGAGCGGCTGCTCGACCAGCGCCGGGGTAAGCCGCACCTGATCGAGCCTGCGCCTCGCATCCTGGGCGCC
Source organism: Pseudomonadota bacterium (assembly GCA_038529875.1). Lineage (GTDB taxonomy): Bacteria > Pseudomonadota > Alphaproteobacteria > Sphingomonadales > Sphingomonadaceae > Erythrobacter. The sequence continues at coordinate 764 of JBCBDF010000310.1, forward strand.
ACGCCGCAGCACAATCGGGGAAAGCCGGGCGGAAACGCCCGCCAGCGCCTCGCGCCCCTGCCCCGCGCGCAAAGTGAGGCCGCGCCGCAATCGCTCGGCCAGATCATCGAGCCGCTGGGTTTGCGATTGCAACAGGTTTTCCGCGCGCGGCATCCGGCGCATCCGTGCCTCCAACCGCTCCCGCCCCAGCTCTACCGGGCGATGCACCGCCCGGCGCTGTCGGGTGGCGAAATCGGCAATCGTCGCCGCAAGGTCTGCCCGGACCGGCACCGCCATTTCTGCCGCGGCAGTGGGAGTGGGCGCGCGGCGATCTGCCGCATAGTCAGCCAAGGTCGTGTCGGTCTCGTGCCCCACCGCCGATATAACCGGAATGGAACATTCTGCGATAGCACGAACCACTTCCTCCTCGTTGAAGCCCCAAAGGTCTTCAATCGAGCCGCCTCCACGCGCAATTATCAGCAGGTCCGGCCGCGGCAGATCGCCGCCATCGGTGGCGAATCGATCAAACCCGCGAATGGCGCTCGCAACTTGCTCTGCCGAACCCTGCCCCTGTACCAGCACCGGCCAGACCAGCACGTGGCTGGGGAAGCGATCCGCCAGCCGGTGCAGAATATCGCGAATCACCGAGCCGGTGGGAGACGTGACCACGCCAATAGTGCGCGGCAGGAATGGCAGTGCGCGCTTGCGCTCAGGCGCGAACAGGCCCTCTGCGGCCAACCTTGCGCGCGTTTTCTCCAGCAGAGCCAGCAGTGCGCCCTCGCCCGCCAGCTCCAGATTGTCGATCACGATCTGGTACTTGGAGCGGCCGGGATAGGTCGTCAGCTTGCCGCTGGCGATTACATCCAGCCCATCTTCCGGGTTGAACGCCAGCCGCCCGGCATTGCCGCGCCACATCACCCCGTCCAGAACCGCTTTCTCATCCTTCAGCGTGCAATACAGATGGCCTGATGCGGCACGCTTCACGCCCGATAACTCGCCGCGCACCCGAACATAACCGAAGCGATCCTCGACCGTGCGCTTGAGCAAGCCGGAAATCTCGGTGATCGACAGCGGCTGAGCGTTGTCGCCCTCTCGCTCGCGCGCTACGAGGTCGCCTTTGTTATCACGGTCAGTTGGCGGGGAAGCCATGAACATCCTTCTACTCGGGTCGGGCGGGCGCGAACATGCGCTGGCATGGAAGCTGGCGCAATCCCCGTCATGCACAAAGCTGTATGCTGCCCCCGGTAATCCGGGAATAGCGGAAGAGGCCGAGCTCAGCACCATCAACGCCAGCAATCACGAGGCAGTTGCGCTGTTCTGCAAGGTGAACGAGATCGCGCTGGTGGTGATCGGGCCGGAGGTTCCGCTGGTCAATGGCTTGGCCGATAGCCTGCGCGCAGAGGGCATCGCCGTATTCGGCCCGTCAAAGGCGGCGGCCCAACTCGAAGGGAGCAAGGGCTTTACCAAGGAATTATGCGATCGCGCGGGTATTCCCACCGCCGGATATGTCCGCACGACCTCGCTCGACGAGGCGAGGGCGGCTTTGGAGAAATTTGATGCGCCTTACGTGCTAAAAGCCGATGGGCTGGCGGCGGGCAAAGGCGTGGTCATCGCTGAAACCCGCGAAGAGGCGGAGGCGGCGCTGGCGGATATGTTCGGCGGAAGGTTCGGAGCCGCAGGCGCAGAAGTCGTGATCGAGGAATTCATGCGCGGCGAGGAGGCCAGCTTCTTCGCGCTCACCGACGGCACGGCGATCATTCCGTTCGGCACGGCGCAGGATCACAAGCGCGTGGGCGAGGGCGATACCGGTCCGAATACGGGCGGGATGGGCGCCTATTCCCCCGCGCCCGTGCTGACGTCAGAGCTTCAAAATCGCGTGATGGAAGAGATCATCGCGCCGACGGTCAAGACCATGCGCGCGGAGGGCATGCCCTATTCCGGCGTGCTCTATGCGGGCCTGATGCTGACCGATGCC
>JBCBDF010000311.1:0-2692 GCA_038529875.1 Pseudomonadota bacterium
CGAGCGGACGATTTCAGGCGTCATCGGCACTTCCTCTTCGCGAATGTTGATATCGTCGTGGTCGGACGGCGATGCGGTTCCACTCGCCGAAGTCGTCGCGATGTTCGACGAGACGAGCAAGCGCCTGTCGTTCAGCGGTGACCTTTTACAGATTGCGATCGAGAATATCGACCAAGGGGTGGCTCTGGTCGACGCTGAAATGCATCTGGTGGCATGGAACAGCCGCTATCAGGAATTGTTTGAACTGCCCGACGACTATGTGACTGTGGGAACGCCCATAGCAGAGCTGATCCGCTACAATTTGCGCCAGAGCGATATCCCGGACGCCGAGATCGAGGAGCAAATCGCGCGGCGGCTAGAGCACATGCGGGCCGGGCGTGAACACCGGATGGAGCGAGAGCAGCATGATGGGCGGATCATGCGCATCGTTGGATCACCAGCACCGGGCGGCGGCTATGTGACTTCCTACACTGACATAACTGCCGATCGCCGGGCCGAGCAAGCGCTAGAAGAGAAGGTCTCCGAAAGGACCGAGCAATTAAGCGAGGCCAATCTGGCGCTGGAAAAGGCAACACAGTCGAAGACCCGTTTCCTGGCCGCCGCCAGCCATGATCTTATCCAGCCTTTGAACGCTGCGCGACTGTTTGCGTCGGCTGTGGGCGAGGAAGTGGCAGGCCAGGCGCATCTGGAGCGATTGGTTAAAGACCTCGACGGATCGATCGCTTCGGCAGACCGGCTGATCCGTGCGCTGCTCGACATATCAAAGCTGGACAGCGGCGGTATCGAACCGAAACTGGAGCCAGTGGCCATCGACATTGTGTTCGACGAAGTGGCGCGGGAATTCGCCGTACAGGCCGAAGCCAAGGGGCTAGAGCTGAGGCGGGTCCATACGAGCGCTTGGGCCATCACTGACCGCGCATTGCTTACCAGCGTGCTGCGCAATCTTGTGAGCAATGCGATCCGTTATACCGAAACCGGCGGCGTGCTGCTGGGCGTGCGCCGCGTGGATGATCACATCCTCTTGAGTGTTCACGATACAGGTCGCGGCATCGCCGATGCCGACAAAGAACGGATCTTTCACGAGTTTGAACGCGCAATATCCAGCGATCGAGAAGGGTTGGGTTTGGGATTGGCCATCGTGCGTCGAATAACCCGCTTGCTCGACGTCCATGTCGAGACCGAAAGTGAGCTCGGCAGGGGTAGCAGCTTTGCTCTTCAAATGCCGGTTTTACGATGGGACAGGCCGACCAGGCGAAAGAGATCGCAAGGCGCGACGACCAAGATCGGCGATGCAAGAGTGCTTGTCGTTGAGAATGATCCTGCCGCGCTCAGCGCGACAGAAGCGCTGCTGATGAAATGGGGCTTGGATGTGGTCAGCGCCGGGTCGCTTGTTCAGGCGCAGTCTGCCTGTCCTTCGCCGCCGGACATCGCAATATTGGATTACCGCCTCGATGAGGAAGAGCGCGGCGATGCCGTCTATCGGGCGTTGTGTGAAGCCTGGCATAGCGAGCCGCCAGCGATCCTGCTGACAGCGGAAGACAGCGAAGAAACCGAGCGGGCTGCTGCGATGATGGGGGCAAACCGGCTACTCAAGCCATCTTCCCCAGCTGCCCTGCGCGCGTTGATTTCCGATTGCCTGGCTCGGCGTAAGGCCAAGGTCGAGGCTTAGCTCGCCCCGCAATCGGCAGCGGGCTGTTCGACATCGAGCTTCGCCGCGACCAACACCGCCTGAGTGCGACTGACCACCCCAAGCTTGCGAAAGATTGCGGTAATGTGAGCTTTGACTGTGGCTTCGCTGATATCTAGTTCGTAAGCGATCTGCTTGTTGAGCAATCCCTGCTTGATCGCCCCGAGGATCCGTCGCTGAGCCGGTGTTAGGCTGGCCATGCGCGCCAGATCGTCGTCCTCTTCCGCCCCGCTCTCGGGGAACCAATTGTCACCATCGCGCACCGCGGCGAGTGCATCGCGCATCTCGTCGAGACTGGCGGATTTCGGAATGAATGCGGCGGCTCCCAGCTGCTGAGCCGCGGCGTAAACACGTTGTTCCTCGCTGGCGGAAACGATCGCGATGGGAAGCGCTGGATAATCCTGGCGCAGGTCCATCAGCACCGACAGCCCCTGCGAATCTTCCATGTGCAGGTCGAGCAGCAGCGCCTCGGCGCCCTGCTCCAACTCGGCCCGCGCAGCGCTCGCCGAACTGGCCTCGATCACCTCGGCATCGGACCAGACCTTGGCTACAGCGTGACTGAGCGCCGTCCGAAATAACGGGTGGTCGTCCGCGATGATTATCCGCATCGGCTTCATCCTAGCGGTTCTGCCGCCCTTCGATCAAGCGATCAACCAAAGAAGGGTCGGCCAGTGTCGAGGTGTCGCCGAGCGAACCATAATCATTTTCCGCAACCTTGCGCAGGATGCGGCGCATAATCTTGCCCGACCGCGTCTTGGGCAGGCCATCGGTAAACTGCAGGTGGTCGGGGGTCGCGATCGGACCGATTTCCTTGCGGACATGCGCACGCAGCTCTTTGTAAAGCTCGTCCGAGCCTTCAACACCCGCATTCAGCGTGACGTAGCAATAAATGCCCTGGCCCTTGATGTCGTGCGGGTATCCGACCACCGCGGCCTCGGCGACTTTGGCGTGGAGCACCAGTGCACTTTCCACCTCGGCGGTGCCCATCCGGTGGCCCGAGACGTT
>JBCBDF010000312.1:0-2676 GCA_038529875.1 Pseudomonadota bacterium
CGAGCGTTTCGTCCATACCGATGGCATCGACCCCGGTTTCACGCGCGTAGACGGGAAGTTTGGCCCCTGCTCCCTTGGGGAAACCGATGATCGGCGTACGGGCATGCGAAGCCTTGATCGCAGCAACAATCTTCGCATTGGGCGCAATCACCCAGCGTTCGAACTCGTCGGGTGCGAGACTGCCCGCCCAGCTGTCAAACAATTGCACCGCTTCGGCGCCGGCATCGATCTGGCCGCGCAGATAGCCGATAGTCACTTCGCTGATTGCATCCATAATCGCCTGCATCCGGGCCGGATCGCGATAGGCGAGCAGACGCGCCGCGCCCTGATCCTTGCTGCCTTCACCCGCAATCATGTAGGTTGCAACCGTCCACGGGCTGCCGGCAAAGCCCAGCATGGTCACATCATCACCAATCATGGCCACCGTGCGCCGCACCGTCTCATAAATCGGATCGAAGCGCTCGGGCATAGCGGTAAAGTCTTCGAGGCCCACTTCGAGCAGGGTCGGACTGAGCTTGGGCCCCTCGCCCGCCAGAAATGCGAGGCCTTGCCCCATGGCATGCGGCACGATCAGGATATCGGAAAACAGGATCGCCCCATCAAAACCGAACCTGCGGGTTGGCTGAACTGTGATCTCAGCCGCCGCTTCGCTGTCATACACCAGTTCAAGGAAGCCACCCTTTTCGGCCCGTAACTCCCTGTATTCGGGTAAATACCTGCCAGCCTGGCGCATCAGCCAAACGGGAGCCCTATCGTGTTTCGTGCCTTTTAGGGTTTCGAGCAGTAAGCCCGGCATGCATGGCTCCAATCAATAATAATATATATATTATATATAGTTTGTGGGAGTTAGTTGGCCCTGTGGAAAGCGGGAATTACCGGCCTCTGCCCGATTTCCCAAGCGCTGAACAGACCCAAAGCGTCATGCGACTCTGACAGTTTGTGTCGTCAAGCCAATCTTGTCCCCACTGTCCCCAGCCTGTCGAAAGTCGTTTTCAAGTGTTTACAAATGGGCTCGCTGAACCCTTGGTATCGGGCATGAATCTCCTCCACGATCTTGTCGACCGAGATTTCCCGTGGTTTATGCCCCTACTATCAACAGCCCACATTCACCCAATTGCAGCTCTTGAATCAGGGACCCGGCACCATCTCATGAACCGCTTGAATCTGCACCTTGTATCGGATTCTACCGGGGAAACGCTGGAGATGATCGCCAAGGCCGCTCTGGCGCAATTCGACGATCCGCAGGTTAACCGCCATTTCTGGCCGATGGTGCGATCGCGCCAGCATCTCGACCGGATTGTCCCTGATCTTGCCGATAATCCGGGCCTGGTGCTGTTTACGATGGTCAACCCTGACACACGCGCCCGGCTGGAGGAGCATTGCCGGCAGCTTGGTCTGCCTGCTGTGCCGGTCCTCGATGGAGTCACCGCCGCGCTGGAAGCGCAATTGGGTGAGGAAGCGCATGGTCGCCCGGGTCGCCAGCACCTGATGGACGAGGCATATTTCGAGCGGGTCGAGGCGATCCAATACACTATTGCCCATGATGACGGGGTCGGGTTTGAGGATTGGGAAGAGGCCGATATCGTGCTTGCGGGTGTTTCGCGATCCTCCAAGACGCCAACCAGTATTTATCTCGCCAATCGCGGCTATAAAGTCGCCAATATTCCGCTGGTGGTCGAGAGCCCGCCGCCAAAGGCACTGTTCGGTCTGCGTCACCCGCTGATAGTCGGGCTCACCACCGCGCCCGAACGGCTGGTGCAGATCCGGCGTAACCGTTTGCTTTCCCTCAATGAAGGGACGGAAACATCCTATGTCGATGGCGACCGCGTCAGGGACGAAGTGCTGTTTGCCCGGCGGATGTTTGCCGATAATGGCTGGCCGGTCATTGATGTCACGCGCCGCTCGATCGAGGAAAGCGCGGCGGCGATCATCCGCCTGGTGCAAGAGCGCGAGCGGAGCGACAAGCCGGTCGACGGCACAGCGAAACCGATATGAGCGCGCCCAATCTCATTCTCGCGTCGAAATCCGTCTCGCGTCGGGCAATGCTCGATGCCGCAGGCGTTGTTTACAAGGCCGAGCCTGCCGATGTCGATGAGCGCGCGCTCGAAGCCGAGATGGCAGGCGCAAGCCCTGCAGAAACCGCCGAAGCATTGAGCATTGCCAAAGCGGCGGCGGTGGCGAGCGGCAATCCCAGCGCAATAGTGCTTGGCAGCGATTCGCTGGTGGTTGCGAGCGGCAAACGTTTCGATAAGCCGGCCGATCGGGCTGAGGCGGCAACGCATCTGCGCTTCTTCTCGGGCAAGGTGATCGAGTTGCATAGCGCGGCGGCTTTGGTACGCGGGCAGACCTGCGAATGGAGTTGCACCTCGCTCGCCTCACTGCATGTGCGCGATTTGTCGGATCGCTTCATCGAGCATTATCTCGAGGCGGAATGGCCGGAAATTGGCTTCACCGTGGGTTGTTTCCGGATCGAGGCGATGGGCGTGCAATTGTTCGAGCGGATAGAGGGCGATCAGTTCACCGTGCTCGGCATGCCCTTGCTGCCCGTGCTCGGCGCCTTGCGCGAACAGGGCGTGCTCCTTTCATGAGAGATGCGCTGACGCAGCCCTATGCGGAAGTGATCGGCGACCCGATTGCGCAATCGCCCGCTCCAAGACGATGTGCCCGTCAACCGTG
>JBCBDF010000313.1:0-2663 GCA_038529875.1 Pseudomonadota bacterium
ATTCTCCTCGTTCGTGTCTGCGTTGGGAAGGAGATAAGCGCGAATACGACATCAGATAAGTAAGATAAAACTTGTCAAAATGTTCAGAATATCCGAACATATGCGATGTTATGAAACTGGGTGACCCCACGCTCGACCAATTGCGCATCTTCCTCAGTGTGGTCGAGGAGGGCAGCTTTGGCGGCGCAGCTCGCAGCATGGGGCGGGCGGTTTCCGCCATCAGCTACGGCATCGCGCAGTTGGAGGCGCAGCTGGCGGTTACTCTGTTCGAACGCGAGGGTTCGCGCAAACCAGTGCTGACCGAGGCGGGCGAGGGTTTGCTTGCCGAGGCACGCGCCGTGGCAGATCGCACCGATGCGTTGCTCGCCAAAACACGCAGCCTGCATGCCGGCCTCGAAAGCTCGCTAGGGCTGGTGCTCGATGTGATGGTTCCCGGCGATGTGACCGCGCATGTGCTGCGTGATTTTCGCGCAATGTTTCCCACAGTCGCATTGCGTTTGCAGATAGAGGGGCTGGGTGCGGTCGCGGCTTGCTTGCTCAATGAAGAGGCCGATCTTGCCATCGGCGGCCCGGTGATTGGCGACAATCCCGCTTTCGAGCGGCAGGTGATTGGTGGCGTCGAACTGGTTCCGGTCGCAGCGCCCGATCACCCGCTCGCGCAGCCTGATATCGCGCCGGGCGAGAGCCGCGAGCACTTGCAGCTCGTCCTGGCCGATCGTTCTCCCATGACGGAGGGACGCGAGTTTTCCGTGCTCAGCCCACAGACGTGGCGATTGGGCGATCTCGCTGCGAAACACGCACTGCTGAAAGAGGGGATCGGCTGGGGCAATATGCCGCGCCATATGATCGCTGACGACGTTGCGAAGGGGCGGCTGGTTGAACTCGATCTGCCCGAAAAGCCCGGTGACACTTATGCGCTCAGTGCGCTTTGGCGGCGCGATGCACGGCCTGGCCCGGCGACAAGTTGGCTGATCGATGCGATCAGGGAGCGGCTTGATGAGTGCCCGGACTAGGGCTTCGCCGTAGGCCCAAATTTGGTTGGTTCATCGCCCGCTTTCCAGGGCGCGAATTTGTGCATGATGGCTTTGAACAGGTCTGAGGCCAAATGCCTTTCGAGCCAAGGTTGCAAATGCGGCAAGCCCTGTGCGTCGAACCATTCGCGATCGGTGTTCGCGAATTGGCGGATAAACGGGAACAGCGCGATATCGGTGAGCGTGCGGTCGTCACCACAAAGGTTTCTTTGCGCCCCAAGCCGGACGTCTAGATCATTCAGGATCACAAGTCCTGCTGCGCGGTGGTCGAAGCGGAATGTCTCTTCGCCACCCTGCGCCTCGTCGGGATAGCGCGTCGGATATTTGTACCGGTCGAGATGGTGTTTGAACGGGCCATCATTGCGCTCGATCAGGGCCGAACCATCGCCCGCCAGCCAGCCTTCTGGATCGTTCTTCGCCAGCGCCCAGCGCATGATCTCAATGCTTTCCTGCAGCACCGGACCATCGAAAGAGACCAGCACGGGCACCGTCGCCTTGGGCGAGATCTCGATCAGGGCAGGGGGCTTATCCGACAGCTTTACCTCGCGCAGGATCACATCGATGCCCGCCACCCACAAGGCCATGCGCGCGCGCATCGCATAGGGACAGCGGCGAAAGGAATAGAGGATCGGCGGAGGGCTCAATCGAGGTCCTATTCGTCTGCGCCCAGCGAAAGGCCATTGGGAAAATTTGCCTCCCAAGTGCCATCGGGCAGGTCGGGCTCGGTGTTCGACGAGCGTTCGATCGTCGCGCCGATATGCGCCTCGCCGCGTTCTTTCGCGAGCCTTTGCTGCTTTTGCCGCTCAACATAGCGCGCGCGCTGCTCATCATTGCGTGTCGCAATGCAATGCGGGCAGCTGATCCCCTCATTGTAATCGGATGAGGCCATTTCCTCGGCGCTCAGCGGATGGCGACAGGCAAAGCATTGCCCGTAAGAGCCCAACTCCAGCCCGTGTTTCACCGCGACGCGCTGGTCGAACACGAAGCATTCGCCGTGCCACAGGCTTTCGTCTTCCGGTACATTTTCGAGGTATTTGAGGATGCCGCCTTTGAGGTGATAGACCTCTTCTACGCCTTCTTGTCGCAAAAAGCTGGTCGATTTCTCGCAGCGAATGCCGCCGGTGCAATACATCGCGACCTTTTTGTCGCCGCTCAGCAATTCATCGCGATGCTCGCGAAACCACTTGGGGAAGTCGCGAAAGCTGGCGGTTTCCGGGTCGATCGCGCCTTCAAATTGGCCGATGGCGACCTCATAATCGTTGCGGGTGTCGATCACGATGGTGTCGGGATCGCTGATCAGGTCGTTCCAATCATTGGGATCAACATAGCGGCCCACACTGGCGCGCGGATCAACGTCGGGCTCGCCCATGGTCACGATTTCGCGTTTCAGCCGCACCTTCATGCGGTTGAACGGCATGGCGTCAGCATGCGAGTATTTCACGTCGAATTCGGCGCATCCAGGCAGGGTGCGAATGTGATCGAGCACGGCGGCGATGCCTTCCGGCGCGCCCGCTATTGTGCCGTTGATCCCCTCCGGCGCGAGCAGGATCGTGCCGCGCACGCCCGCCTCGTCGCACACGGCTTGCAAGGGCGCTTGCAGCGCGGCGGGATCGTCAAACGGCGCGAAGTTAT
>JBCBDF010000314.1:0-2655 GCA_038529875.1 Pseudomonadota bacterium
ATCATGTCCAGGCCCAGATTGCCGACCTTTGGCATATGCCGCATCATGATGTCATAGCGGCCCTTGGGCATCACGGGCAGTTCATCACGGGTCTTGTCCGGCCACATACCCAGCCCGAGAAAGCCGATCCCGCAGCGTTCACCTATTGCTTTCACCTGTTCGAGGTGCCGCCCGGTTTCCGCGCAGGTTTCATGCAAATTCTTGAGCGGCGCGCCGGAGAGTTCGAGCTGGCCGGCAGGCTCCAGGCTGACCGCGCCATCCTTGCCCTTGAGCGCGATGACGTTACCGTTTTCCTCAACCGGCTCCCAGCCAAATTCACGCAAATTCATCAGCATATCGCGGATACCGCAGGGCTCGTCATAAGACGACGCACGGAAATCGTCACGTTTATAGACCAGCTTCTCGTGCTCGGTGCCGATCCGCCAATCTGATTCGGGTTTCTCGCCGCCCATCATGGGAGCGACCAATTGGTCGCGGCATTCGATAACGGGGTCTTGCGCCCCAGAGGCCTCGCGCGTGCTCATGCGAGTTTCGTTAGGCAACCGAAGCGAGACTGGGAAGTGTAAATTGAGTTTTCTGCAAGGTAGTCATTCTTGGATCACGGAGTCTGCGATCATCCATGTTCACGCACGGTTTTGCGAATATACTTCGCGGCGGAACGATAGGCGCTTGCCCCAGATGCCTCTGCCCAACGTCCCACGGTCCAATTATTTAGCCACGGATAGATGTGCCGGGTGTAAAGCTCTGCGTCATTCTCGCCCTCGATGAAGGCGCGAAGTTTTTCATGTTGCTCACCGAGCTTCGCCAGCACTTTCGGCCAGGCAAGATCGTGGTATTTCTCTCTGACCATCGCGTTATAGGGTTTGAGTTGGTTCCACTTGTATCCAGGGGCTGGCGTTTGCACATCCTTACCGTTTTTGCCGCCCTCGTACCAAGTGAAGAACAGCCCGATCCAATGGGCGCGGTGCGCAAGAATATCCTTGACCCTCGTATCATCATCAACGGTCGACCAACTTGCTGCGTCTTCGTTTAAACCGTCGAGCAGTTTGATCAGCTTTGCATATTCCTTGTCATGAATAGCCAAGAGCTCTTCGCGATTTTTAGCGGCCATCGTCTTCTCCATCCCAGTCACCGGCTTCGGCCATCCAAACCGAGAGCGCGGCGATTGCCGCGGTTTCGCCGCGCAGGATACGCGGACCCAGGCTGATCGGGCGAGCGGCAGGATGCGCGCGGATTGCCTCGCGTTCGCTTTCGTCAAAACCGCCTTCCGGACCGATCAGGATTGCGGCAGGCCCTTCATGATAGACGAAGGCATCGGCGGCCAACTCTCCGCCGAGTTCGTCTGCGAAGAGCAGCGCGCGCTCGGTTGGCCAGTCGCGCAGCAGCGCCTCTAGCTTCGTCGGCGTTTCAAGCTCGGGCAGGGCGGTGCGAGCGCATTGTTCGGCGGCCTCGATTGTCAGCGTGCGCGCCCGCTCAAGATTGAGTTTATCCGCAACGCAGCGCCGCGTAAGCACGGGCTGAATTCGCGCAGCGCCGAGTTCCGTCGCCTTTTCGAGCACCATGTCGAACCGGTCTTTCTTGAGCAGCGCCGGGCACAGCCACAGATCTGGTACATCTTCGCGCGGTCGTAATCGTTCCACCACCTCCAGCGCCACATTGCGCTTGCCAGCGTCGCGCACCTGCGCGGCCCATTCTCCGGTTATGTCATCGCACAGAATCACTGCATCGCCTTCGTTTACCCGCATGACACGGCCGAGATAGTGTCCCTGATTGCCATCAATTGTCAGCGCCATCTGCTCGCTTAGCGGCCCATCGACGAACAGGCGCGGGGCGCTGCGCGGTGGCCAGGCAGGGGTTTTAGGGTCGTGATTTGTTGCCATTGAGACGTCTAACCACATTCATGATGCCAGCGGAAGCTGGCATCTAGGGCATTCAGCAGCTCGATTTTGGCTTGAGATCCCGGCTTTCGCTGGGATGACTGTTTAGGCTAAGGGGCCACTGATGAGCGAACAAATCGTCCCTGACAGCGAGCGCAAGAGTATTTCGGGCGGACTGGTTGCGCGGCTGCCGCAATTGCCGCGCGACCTCGCCCAGCTTGCCCGGTTCGACCGGCCAATTGGCTGGTGGCTGCTGTTCTGGCCCTGCGTATTCGGCGTGTGGCTGACCGGGGCCGGGCTGCAATTCGCGTTGCTCGGTTGGCTATTGCTCGGCTCGATTGCGATGCGCGGAGCAGGATGCGTCTACAACGATATCGTCGATGCGGACCTCGATAAAAAGGTCGCGCGCACTGCCGCCCGCCCAGTTGCGAGCGGGCGTGTCTCAAAGCGTACAGCATGGATATGGTTGGCCGTGCTATGTTTGGTCGGCCTGCTGGTATTGCTGCAATTGCGGCTTGAGGCGCAGCTGGTGGCGCTGGCGAGCCTTGCACTGGTTGCCGCCTATCCCTTCATGAAGCGGATCACGTGGTGGCCGCAGGCATGGCTGGGCATGGTGTTCACCTGGGGTGTGCTGGTCGGCTGGGTCAATTTGCGCGGGGACAATTGGGATATGCTCGCCTGCATCTATGCTGGCTGTATCGCGTGGGTCGTCGGGTTCGACACTATCTATGCGCTGCAAGATCGCGAGGACGATGCGCTGGACGGTATCCGATCCTCC
>JBCBDF010000315.1:0-2639 GCA_038529875.1 Pseudomonadota bacterium
ACCACGGTGCGCAAGCGCGGAGTGACCAAGCCCGTTGTCGCACCCGATGAGGCCGCACGTGAAATGCGTGATGCCCCTGGCAAGAGCGCAATCCTGTTCGGACGCGAGGCTTCAGGCCTTGCAACCGAGGATGTCGCACTCGCCCGCAGCATCCTGACCGTGCCGATCAATCCTACATTCGGTTCGCTCAACCTGGCCCAAGCTGTGATCTTGTGTGCCTATGAATGGTCGAAGGTCGCGCGCGATGATGCCAGCCTGACCCAGCCCACCGAAGAGGAATTGCTGCCCCCTGCCCCGCAGGAGGAGCTCGATGGGTTGGTCAAGCATTTGGAGAGCATGCTCGAACCGAAAGGTTACTTCCTGCCCGAAGCGCGCACCGAGGCGACCCGCCGCACCTTACGCAATGTGCTAACCAAGCCAGGCTGGGATCACCTGGAGATCCGCACCCTGCGCGGAGTGCTCTCTTCGCTTGGACGTAGAAATCATCAAAGTTAGCGCGGCTCAACAGAGTTCAACTTTTTGTTGATTTTTGCGAACCTCCTGCTATTCGCGCGCCTTCGCAAATTGGCCCTGCACCCCGGTGAAGCAGTGGCCGCGCTGGAGAAACATTCCCGCGGAGCGATGCCGGGTTAAACAGCCACCACTGGGGTGGCTCAGCAAATTTGAAGGACTACCTTATGACGAAGCGTACCAGCTCGAAGCACAAACTCGATCGCCGGATGGGTGAAAACATCTGGGGTCGCCCCAATTCTCCGGTTAACAAGCGCTCTTATGGCCCAGGTCAGCATGGCCAGCGTCGCAAGAGCAAGATGAGCGATTTCGGCCTGCAGCTGCGCGCCAAGCAAAAGCTCAAGGGTTATTACGGCGACGTGACCGAGAAGCAGTTCCGCGGCACCTACAAGGATGCGACCAAGATGAAGGGCGACACCGGTCAGAACCTGATCGGCCTGCTCGAGCGTCGGCTGGACATGATCGTGTACCGCGCGAAGTTCGCACCGACGATCTTTGCTGCGCGCCAGATCGTGAACCATGGCCACATCCTCGTGAACGGCGTGAAGTGCAACATCCCAAGCCGTCGCTGCGACGTTGGCGATGTCATCAGCCTCGGCAGCAAAGCCAAGGAAATGGCGCTGGTTATCGAAGCACAGAGCCTGCCAGAGCGTGAAATCCCGGACTATGTCGCGCCAGATGGCAATGACAAGGTGAGCTTCAACCGCGTGCCGAAGCTAGACGAAGTGCCTTACCCGGTAACGATGGAGCCGAACCTAGTGGTCGAGTTCTACTCGCGCTAATCTGCGGGAACATCGACACAGAAACAGGGCGGTCCTTGCGGGCCGCCCTTTTCTTTTGTGTATCGTTTAGTGGTGATTTGGCGGCGGCTTAACCGCGCGTCCGATCCCATTCGTCCAGTTCGTAAGCGATCGAGCCTTCGACCAGACGCTCCCAGATGTCGGCAATGACATCGCGAGGAATTCCGTGTGCTTCGGCCTCTACCACAGCGGCGGCGATCACGGATGCCTTGCGCTCTTCGTCGCGCACCACATCGCGGCTCGGCTTGATACGAGCGGCGGCGCGCATATAACCAAAGCGACGTTCCAGCAGCGCGATCAGCTCGCGGTCGGTCGTATCCACGCCTTCGCGCACCTCAGCCATGCTGGTGCAGTCTTCAGGGCTTTTGGGCATTACTTACGAACTTCCAAGGTAATCGCGCCGGAAATCGGCAGCGAAATCAGCAAATGTCCCGTCTGCAATGGCACCGCGCATCGCCCTCATCAAGGCTTGATAAAAGGCAAGATTGTGCTCCGTAACCAGCATCGCGCCGAGTATCTCGCCGGACTTTTGCAAATGGTGCAGATAAGCGCGCGAATAGGTGCTGCATGTCGGGCATTCGCAGCGATTATCGAGCGGGCCGGTGTCCTCAGCAAATCGCGCATTGCGCAGGTTCAACGGGCCGTTCCAGGTGAACGCCTGTCCATTGCGACCTGAACGGGTTGGCAGCACGCAATCGAACATGTCGATGCCGCGCTCAACCGCGCCGACCAGATCATCGGGCTTGCCGACCCCCATGAGATAACGCGGGCGATCATGCGGCAATTGATCGGGCGCATAATCGAGCACGCCGAACATCGCCTCTTGCCCCTCACCCACGGCAAGGCCGCCAACCGCATAGCCATCAAAGCCGATGTCGGTGAGCTTGTCCGCGCTGATCTTGCGCAATTCCTCGTCCAGCGCGCCCTGCTGAATACCGAACAACGCCGAACATCCGGCGTGCGCCTCTCCGCAGTCGAAGCCATCGCGGCTGCGCTTTGCCCAGCGCATCGACAGCTCCATGCTGGCGGCGATCTCCTCGCGCGGACGGTCTGCGCGCGGGCATTCGTCGAATGCCATCACAATATCGCTGCCGAGCAGACGCTGGATTTCCATCGAGCGTTCGGGGGTGAGCATGTGCTTCGAGCCATCGATATGGCTGCGGAATTCAACGCCCTCTTCGGTCAATTTGCGCAGGTCCGACAGGCTCATCACTTGGTAGCCGCCGCTATCGGTCAGGATCGGGCCGTGCCAGTTCATGAATTTGTGCAATCCGACCAGCTTCGCGACGCGCTCTGCACCGGGTCGCAGCATCAGGTGGTAGGTGTTGC
>JBCBDF010000316.1:0-2627 GCA_038529875.1 Pseudomonadota bacterium
GGAACTTGCCAATCGTTTTCGTGGTCGAAGACAACCAGTACGCGATGGGCAAGTTCCACAAAGCGGCCATGTTAAAAGTCTCGTAGACTTGGCCCTGGTTTGCGGCGCCGTCGCCGAAATAGGCGAGGCAGATACCGCCATCTTCGTTGTATTTGTGCGCGAGCGCGAGCCCGCCACCCAGCGCAACCTGTGCGCCGACGATGCCGTGCCCGCCATAGAACTTATGCTCGGTGCTGAACATGTGCATCGAGCCGCCCTTACCCTTGGAGATGCCGGCTTCGCGCCCCGTCAGCTCTGCCATGATAACCTTAGGGTCGATGCCATAGGCGAGCATGTGGCCGTGATCGCGATAGCCGGTAATCACGCTGTCCTTGTCACCGTCGAGCGCGCTTTGCAGGCCGATCGCAACCGCCTCCTGACCGATATAGAGATGGCAGAAGCCGCCGATCAGTCCGAGGCCATAAAGCTGGCCAGCTTTCTCTTCGAACCGGCGGATCAGCAGCATTTGCTCATAGAATTCCATCATCTGCTGTTCGCTGGCATTGAAGCGCTTGGCCGCTTCGAAATCTTCCTGCAGCGAATGCAGCATGAAATCCGGATCGTCGGACGGAGCTGAACTCGTCAACGCGCTATCGCCAGATTTCGGTGTCTTTGCCGCCGACTTTGCGGGCGCTTTCGATTTTTGAGGCTGCTTAGCCAAAGCGGTTTTCCTTTGATGGGTGCACCACGATGCGATGCGCCTTGAGGGAGGAGATTGCGCTCTCGCTATAATCACGGTCCCACGCAAGACGCAACGTCAAGCGCACCCGATCAGGGGCAAATATTTTGCAGCATACGTATGTGTTGAGTTGGCGCGCTACTCAGCGCAAACAATCGGAGGCGCTTATTCGTCTTCGACCGTAATCACCACTTCGTCAGGGTGCACGACATTCATGTTGCGACGGAGCAATTCGCCAACCAGGTCTGGATCGGCAGCGCCCGGATCAAGCAGGTCGACGCGGTTGCGCAACTCATTCCGCTCAGCAGTAAGGAGCGCAATCTGGTTCTTACGCTGTTCGAGCAGGTTGGCATTTTCGTTCCAGGCGAGCAGACCGGTAGGCCCGGCAATGGCCAGTCCCGTGAGCACGAGCAGCACCATGAGTGCCATGCCCTGCTTCAATTGGTCGCGCGGTGGTCTATGCATGTGTTCCGTCAGCCCCTTAATGCCACAGAATCACAGTTAACCCTGCGGTTCAAGCAGAAAACGCCCAAAGCCCGATTTAATGCGCCCTGACCAGCGGATATCAATCGGACAAGGCCCACCGTCGGCTGCTTTGTGCTAAGGTAAAGCGGGGCATAGGCAGTTTATCTGTGGCGGCTAGGTCCTTTTATGATACGCAAATCGTAAAGGGAGACCACGTCCATGCAAATCCTGTCTTACGATCCCGCCCGCTTCACCGACCTTCCCGATTTTCCATTTGCGGAGAATTGGTGCGAGATCGATTTGGGCGATGGCCATTCGGGGCGGATGCATTACCTGGATGAGGGGCCGCAAGATGCGCCTCCGGTATTGCTATTCCATGGCGAGCCGAGCTGGAGCTTCCTCTATCGCAAGATGATCCCAGCACTGGTGGATGCCGGTTTCCGTTGCCTCGCGCCTGACCTGATTGGTTTTGGCAAGAGCGACAAGCCCGACGATATCAGTTTCTACAGCTACGACCGGCACGTAAGCTGGCTAAAGCAGTGGCGCGAGCAGGTCGTGCCTAAGAAGGCCGGGCTCTTCTGTCAGGACTGGGGTGGCCTGCTCGGCCTGCGCATGGTCGGTGAAGAGCCTGAGAAGTTTGCGTTCGTGGTCGCCAGCAACACCTTCCTCCCAACCGGCGGCACGCCCTCGCCCGCATTTCTTGCCTGGCGTGAATTCGCCAAGTCATCGCCAGAATTCATGATTGGCGAATTGCTTCAGCGCGCAACCGCCACGGAACGGAGCGCAGCGGAAGTGGCAGCCTATGACGCGCCCTTCCCCGATGAGCCGTCAAAAGCTGGCGCCCGCGCGTTCCCGCAACTCGTGCCGGTGGAAGACGGAATGGATGGGATCGAGCAAAACAAGCGCGCTTGGGAGGGTCTTTCGGGGTTCGACAAGCCGTTCCTAACCCTGTTTGGCGAAGATGATCCGGTAACCGGGGGATTGGCGGAGCCATTGATAGATCGGATCGCTGGAGCAAAGGGTCAGCCGCATGGCATGCTCTCGACTTGTGGTCATTTCTGCCAGGAGGATCGGCCAATAGAGCTTGCACAGGGCGTGATCGACACCGCCAAGAAGGCTGGTTTTCTCACTTGAGCGAGGCACAGGCTGAGACACACACCGGCTATCTCAGCCGAACGCAGGAATATGCGTTGGCGGCGACCACGGCGGTGGTGACTGCGAATGCCTATTACATCCATCCCATCGTCGGCGAAGTGGCCGCGCATTTCAGTGTTAGCGACGCGCGCATCGGGATCGTCCCCGCGCTCAACCAGCTGGCGCTGGCGCTTGGCATCTTCCTGCTACTGCCGTTAGGAGACCGCTATTCGAACAAGCGCCTGTGCATCCTGTTTGTCGCGCTGCAATGCGTGTTCATGCTAGGCATGGCGGTGGCCCAGCAATTCGC
>JBCBDF010000317.1:0-2575 GCA_038529875.1 Pseudomonadota bacterium
CCGAGCCACCCGCGCCCTCCACCCTTCCACCCGGATGGTATTCCGGTAGGCTCCAGGTGGAAGGGTGGAGGGCGCGGGTGGCTATGGCATCCGATCAAAAAAGCCCATCAATCGCGGCGACCATCTTCGCATCGCGGGCGGATAGTGCTCCGCCGCTTTCCGGCGCAGCATCATGCGTGGTCAAGGTGATTTCGACCCGGTTGTAGACGTTGAACCACTCTGGGTGGTGATCGTGGCTTTCCGCCAGCAGCGCGACCCGGTTCATGAATCCCCAGGCCTCTGAAAAATCGCTGAACTGAAATTTGCGCATCAGCGCCTTGCCCTCGCGCGCCTCATTCCATTCCGGGTGGTCGGCGAGCAAGGTCGCGCGCTCTTTTTCGTTGAGTTCTGCAACAGACATTTGGGGGTCTCCATCAGGCATGTGTTGTTAGCTGTGTCGCTTTTGCCTAACGCTTCACGCCATGCAAGGTTCACCGCCTTCCTTTGGGGCCATACAACTTTCCGCGAACGATCTCGCCTGTCGCCGGGGCGACCGCGTGCTGTTTCGCGGGCTTTCCTTCGACTTGGAAGCGGGCGACGCGCTGCATGTGACGGGCGCAAATGGCAGCGGCAAGACCACGCTGATCCGCGCGCTCGCGGGCTTGCTCACCCCCTTTGCGGGCAGCATCGCACATGAAGGCGCGATTGGCCTGCTGGATGAACGCATATCGCTCGATCCCGAATTGCCGCTGGGTCAGGCGCTCTCCTTTTGGGAGCGGGTCGATGGCTGCGATGATCCGTCCGAGGCGTATCGCGCGATGGGGCTGGAGGCTCTGCTGGATATTCCGGTGCGCTATCTCTCGACCGGTCAGCGCAAGCGCGCGGCGCTGGCGAGCCTTATGAACTGCCGCGTGCCGATCTGGCTGCTTGATGAACCGCTGAGCGGTTTGGACAGTGCCGCGATTGAGCACGTGACTGCGCTGATCTCGGATCATTGCGCAGGCGGCGGGATTGCGCTGATTGCCTCGCATCAGACTTTGGCGATTGATGGGTTGAAGACGCTTGCGATCGAGGAGTTTTCGCCGTGATTGCAACCTTACTGAAGCGCGATCTGACGCGGCTTTTCCCGTTTGCCGGAGCCGGAAATAGCGGGGGCGCAGCGCTGCCGCTGATATTCTTCGTGGCGGTGGCGATGCTGTACCCCTTCGCGGTCGGGCCGGATGCAAACCTGCTGGCGCGCACAGGCGGCGGGGTGGTGTGGATCGCCGCGCTGCTCGCCGCAATCCTGCCGCTGGATGGCTTGGTCGCGCGCGATATCGAGCATGGCGTGTTCGACCAGTTGAAGCTGCGCGGAGTGACCGAGGAGGCCAGCATGGCCGTGCGGCTGCTCGCACACTGGCTCAGCTTTGGCCCACCATTGATCCTCGCAACCGTCCCAGCCACTGCGCTGCTGCAATTGGAGAACCCGACGCTGCACCTGCTGCTGCTCGGGCTGCTGGCAGGCACACCGGGCCTCGCCGCAATCGGCCTGATGATCGCATCACTCACCGCGTCCTTGCGCGCAGGCGCGGCTTTGTCCGGATTGTTGCTGATCCCGCTCGCCCTGCCGATCCTGATTTTCGGCGCGGGCGCGCTCGCGCGGCAGGATCAGGCGAGCCTTGGCTTCGTCGCAGCGATTAGCCTGCTGCTGGTGGCGATTGCACCATTCGCGGCAGCCGCTGCGATACGGGCTGCACGGGACAGCTAGGGCGAACCTCAGCCATCCGCATCGCGCTCGCCGGTCCGGAGCGCAAGCACAGTGCCGATATCGGCTTGGAAGGACTTGAGTCGCAGGGTCGCAAGTAGCGATTCGAGATTTGCCAACACCCCGACGCTCAGGACAGCGATCAGGAACAGGCGCGAATAATCCACCACATAAAGCCAGACAATGAAGAGACCGGCCAGCACTGCGCCAAGCTTCGATAGGTACAGG
Organism: Pseudomonadota bacterium; assembly: GCA_038529875.1. Classification (GTDB taxonomy): domain Bacteria; phylum Pseudomonadota; class Alphaproteobacteria; order Sphingomonadales; family Sphingomonadaceae; genus Erythrobacter. Next base: position 1,952 of record JBCBDF010000317.1, read on the forward strand.
TGATAGGCGGGAAGCTCGCCGAACTTGATCAGGCATGCAATCGCGGCCGCCGCATAGCTGACGAGAAAGACGAGGAGCCAGGGCAGCTCAGGCTGCAAGGTGTAGCGTTCGAAAATATAAAGCCCCAACAGACCGACAAGCGTCGTTGCCGCGTCGCCTATCGTATCGAGCTTCGCCCCCCGCTTCGAAACGGCACCCGATAGCCGGGCGAGCGGTCCGTCGATCAGATCGGTTGCCAAGCTGACGATGATGAGCACGAAGAAGGCGTCGCGGTGCCCGATGAGCGCCATTGCAGCTGCGACCGGTGCCGCCGCGATCCGGTAGTAGGATAGGAGATCGGCGAGTTTTCCCATGTTAAGCCCCGAAAGACCTTAACAGCCGTGCTCAGACTATTGCTAGTGGCTAATGCGCCTTTCGCGGCTGGTGCTGCGATTAGGGCTGCGAGAGAGGGTTAGTTAGCGGTTATCTACGACCGTTCGCGAGCAAGCGTGTCCCTCCAGGGCGTAATAACAATCGACCACCACATGATCGCAGAAGTTGCGCCACCGAATCCGAAGATGATCGTATGAGTTAACCGCGAATCTCCGATGAGTGGCAACAAATCATCCGACCATGAAGCTGGAT
>JBCBDF010000318.1:0-2568 GCA_038529875.1 Pseudomonadota bacterium
TCTGCAGCGAAGAAGCCTGCTACGCCAAAAACCGCCGCGCGGTCACAGTGGTCTCTGCCGGGCCAGTAAGCTGACGAGGCGAAGATCATGGTAAGGGTCCTCAGTGCGGTCATTTTTCTGGCGTTGATCACGACAAGCGCCACTGGCGCGCAGGCGCAAGACCGCGACCAAACACTGGCCGATATCCGGCAAGAGCTTTCTGTGCTCTTCGTTGAGATCCAGCAGCTCAAACGTGAGTTGAGCACCACAGGCGGCGTGTCTACGCAATCTGTAGGAGGATCCACCATTGATCGCGTCAACGCCATCGAAGAAGAGATGATCCGTCTCACCGCGGTGACAGAACAGCTGCAGTTCCGCATTGACCGCGTTGTCAGCGACGGCACCAATCAGATCGGCGATCTGGAGTTTCGCCTCTGCGAATTGGAAGCCGATTGCGATATCGCAGCGCTTGGCCAGGGCACGACCCTGGGTGGTGTGGAGCCGACAACGCCCGGCGTGGCCACGCCCGAGCCGCAAACAGAGCCCAGCGGCTCCGACGGTGAAGGCGTTCAGCTCGCCATGGTCGAACAAGACGATTTCGACAGCGCCGTGGCCGCCCTTGATCAAGGTGATTTTGCCGGTGCATCCACCCAGTTCGAGGCGTTTCTCAATGCCTATCCCGGAAGCCCGTTGACCACCGATGCGCGCATCCTGCGGGGTGCGGCGCTCGAAGGTGCGGGCGAAAACACCCAGGCCGCGCGCACGTATCTCGATGCCTTCAGCGCGGATCCCAACGGCGCAAAAGCGCCCGAGGCGCTCTTTCTCTTGGGCCGGTCGCTGGGCCGTATCGGGCAAGTGGATGAGGCCTGCGTGACCCTATCTGAGGTCAGCGTGCGCTTCCCCGGTGGTCTGGCTGCCGCAGATGCGGAAGCGGAACGGGCGCGCCTGAGCTGTCCGTGACATCGCGTGACGCCGTCCTCTGATCCGCTACACGCCGCTCTGCGCGGTTTCTTCGCCGAAAAAACACCCGATCACATCGCTGTCGCCGTATCTGGAGGCAGTGACTCCCTCGCCTTGCTCTCCCTCCTTTGCAATTGGCGCGCCGCAGACGGCCCAGAGGTCTCTGCCGTCACCGTGAACCACGGTCTGCGGGACGAGGCGGCCGCGGAAGCCGAGGGCGTCGCGCGGCTCTGCAGCGCGTGGGATGTGCCCCATGACACGCTGCATTGGGAGCGCATAGAGAGCACCGGCAACCTCCATGATCAAGCCCGCCGCGCGCGCTATGCGCTGATGTCTGAATGGGCCGCGGCAAAGACCATTTCCGTCATAGCCCTTGGCCACACGCAAGACGATCAGGCAGAGACGTTTCTGATGCGTCTTGCGCGCGGGGCAGGGGTCGATGGTCTGGCCGCGATGCGCAAGACCTGGGCGCAAAATGGCATCACCTTCGCCCGGCCCTTGCTCTCGTGCCGGCGTGACGCCCTGCGCGATCATCTGCGTGCCAAAGGTCTTGCATGGGTTGAGGACGCTGCCAACAGCGATCCCGCCTATGATCGCAGCCGCATCCGCGCCGCGCTGCCAGACCTCGGCATCTCCATCGAAACGCTCGCTGACGTTTCCGGTCATCTTGCTGAGGCCCGCCATGCGCTTCACACCGCGATGCTGCAATCCGCCCGCCAGATTGCGCGTATAGAGCTGGGGGATGTCGTCATCGAAGAGGCCGGGTTTGACGCCTTGCCAGATGAGCTGGCACGCCGTCTGATCCTTGCCTCGATGCACTGGATCACCGGCGCCGACTACCCACCGCGTGGGCCAGCCCTCACCGCGCTGCTGCGGGATATCAAAGCAGGCCGCAATGCCACCTTGCAAGGCTGTGACGTCAGCCATACCAAAGGCACCCTTCGCATCACACGCGAAGCTGGCGCCCTGATAGACAGCTCGGTTGAGCCCGGCGCACTTTGGGATGGCCGCTGGTTGGTCACGGGCCCAAGCAGCGAAAATGATCGCGTTCGTGCCCTCGGCGAGGCGGGGTTGCGCCACTGCCCGGATCGCGCGTTTGTCGCGCTGCCCGCGCGCTCTTTGATCGCCACTCCTGCGGTCTGGCGAGGTGAGACGCTGCTTGCAGCGCCCCTCGCGGGCCTCGAAAACGGGTGGACGGCAACGCTGGTGCCTCGCGCATGCGACGACTTCGCCACACTGATGGCGCATTGAACCTCTACCAATGATCGCTATTTATACCTGTAAGAGCTTATGATAGCGGAAGCTATTCCCACTTTTTTAGGAGACGTTCCTTGGGTAACGCGCGCAACATTGCATTCTGGCTGGTCCTGTTCCTTTTGATACTGGCCCTCTTTAACCTGTTCAGTGGATCTGGAAATAATCTGCAAAATGAACGGGTTGCGTATTCTGACTTCATGCAGTCCGTTCAAGATGGCGCCGTGTCCTCTGTCACGCTTGATGGCGAAAACGTGCGCTTTCGTGGCACTGATGGTCGCGACTACTCGACCATTAAACCCGAGGACGCTGAACTGACACCCGCGCTCATTCAAGAGGGCATTCCAGTCACCGCGCAGCCTCAGGAACAGTCTG
>JBCBDF010000319.1:0-2511 GCA_038529875.1 Pseudomonadota bacterium
CCGGAGGGTTCGCGCCGAAAAAGCGCGCGTGTACCGCGCCAACCGCGTCCTGGTCAGCCGGATCGGTCAGCAGCATGCGGGTGCGCACGATATCGCTGGCGCTGCCGCCAAGGTCTTCGATAGCTTTTACAATCAGCGTAAGGCAGCGTTCGGCCTGTTCGGCAGCGCCGCCCGGCGTGCTCGACCCGTCATCTTCGACCGGGCCGGTGCCCGCGACGATGATGCGGTCGCCCACTCGCACCGCGCGGCAAAAGCCGAATTGCGCCTCATAAGGTGAGCCGGAGGAGGTGCGCTGACGCCCAGTCATTTGGCCGCTCATCCGCAGCGGATCACCGAAATTGAGCCTGCGTCATCATACATGACCCGCACCCGGTTGGGTCGGTAATCATCGGTTACCGGTTGCCCAACGAGGACCCATTGGAAAATCATTGAGCCGGTCGCAGACTGTATCGCCTTCCCATTGTCCTGTGTTGCGGGTTTCCCAATATATCCTCGCGCCGCCGTTTCATCGCATTCTGCATCGTAGCTGGAAGCATTCGGGATGGCGGCAGGCGGGCGCGGCGGATCAGGAGGAGCGGGCGCCGCGTTGTTGCACGCGACAAGCGTCACACAGGCGCACAGGGCAGTCAGGGTCTTGGGCATATTTTCCTCCTCAGGCCGGACGGCGCTTACTTGGATATTCGTCCTTCGCTTTGGGTGCCTCGCCATCGAAAGTCGATAGCCGCTCATCCTCGCCCCGCGCGCGCGTTGCTCACCCCATGGTTGGAATAACGAACGCGTTTCCGCCGTCCGGTGAACCATCGGGCCAGCGCTGGGTGACCTTCTTGACCTTGGTCCAGAACTTCAGGCCTTCCATGCCGTATTGGTCGGTGTCGCCAAAGCCGGAGCGTTTCCACCCGCCAAAGCTGTGATAGCTGACCGGAACAGGGATCGGCACATTGATGCCGACCATGCCCACATTGACGCGGCTCGCGAATTCGCGCGCGGCGTGGCCATTGCGGGTGAAGATCGCGACGCCATTGCCGTATTGGTGATCGCTCGGCAGGCGCACGGCTTCTTCAAAGTCTTTTGCGCGCACGATCTGCAGCACCGGGCCGAAAATCTCTTCCTGATAGCTCTCCATTTGCGGGGTGACTCGGTCGATCAGGGTCGGTCCGATGAAGAAGCCTTTCTCATGGCCCTGCAAGGTGTAGCCGCGACCATCGATGACGATTTCACCGCCTTCGCGCTCTGCGGTGTCGATCCAGCCTTCGACCCGCGCCTTGTGCTCTGGCGTGACCACTGGGCCGTAATGCGCGTCCGGGTCATTCGAGACACCGATATTGAGCGCATGGATTGCTGGAATCAGCTTTTCTTTGAGCCGCTCTGCTGTGTCCTCACCCACGGGCACTACCACCGGCAGGGCCATGCAGCGCTCGCCCGCCGAGCCAAAGGCCGCGCCAGACAGATCATTCACCACTTGGTCGAGATCAGCGTCCGGCATCACGATGCCGTGGTTCTTTGCGCCGCCCATCGCCTGAATACGCTTACCGGCGGCAACGCCGCGCTTGTAAACATAATGCGCGATGTCGGAGCTGCCGACGAAGCTGACCGCGCTGATGTCGGTGTGGTCCAGGATCGCATCGACCATTTCCTTGTCGCCGTGGACCACTTGCAGCAGCCCTTCTGGCGCGCCCGCTTCAACGAACAATTCGGCCAGCCGCACAGGCACCGACGGATCGCGCTCCGATGGTTTCAGGATAAAGGCGTTGCCTGCCGCAATCGCCATGCCGAACATCCACATCGGAATCATCGCCGGGAAGTTGAATGGGGTGATGCCCGCACCAATGCCCAGCGGCTGGCGCATCGAATAGACATCAATGCCGGGGCCTGCGCCTTGGGTGTATTCGCCCTTCAGCACCTGCGGGATGCCGCACGCAAACTCGATCACTTCCAATCCGCGCTGCACATCGCCTTTGGCATCGTCGATCACCTTGCCGTGCTCAGAGCTGAGCAGCTCCGCCAGCTCCTGCATATTCGCTTCGATCAATTCCTTGAACTTGAACATCACCCGGGCGCGCTTTTGCGGGTTGGTCGCGGCCCATTCGGGCTGGACGGCCTTTGCGGTGGCGACAGCTTTTTCGAGCAAAGCGGCATCGCCCAAAGCAACCTCTGCCTGGATTTCGCCGGTCGATGGGTTCCAAACCTGGTGTTTGCGAGTGGCGGCGGTGTTCGGCCCGCCAACCATGAAATGATCGATCTGACGCATGGGGGTAGTCTCTCCTCTATTGCGCTGTTCAATCGCAGGCGATGGTGGCGGGTGCAAGCTCTACGCGCCTCGCTAAAATGGGAAGGCTCGTGAAGCGACGGTTCGCGAAACGATCTGTCTTGCGGTTGTGCGGACGTGAAATTTTGGGCACCCATGCGCATGCATGCATCTGTTCGAAGCCCTTGTGGTGGTGCACGTCATCGCCGGTACGATTGGCCTTGTCGCCTTTTGGGTGCCGATCGCCGCGCGTAAAGGGGGCGGGG
>JBCBDF010000320.1:0-2508 GCA_038529875.1 Pseudomonadota bacterium
CAGATCGACCTGTCTGCCAGCAAGATCCGTTTCACTCTGGGCGGCGAGGGCGGTGTGGTCCTGACCAGCAAACTGATCGACGGCACGTTCCCCGATTACAGCCGCGTTATCCCGACCGGGAATGACAAGCTGCTAAAAGTCGATCCGAAGAGCTTTTTTGACGGTGTCGACCGCGTTGCGACCATCGCGACGGAGAAAACCCGCGCGGTCAAAATGGGGCTCGATACCGACAAGGTCACGCTCTCCGTCACGTCGCCGGATAACGGCACGGCAGCCGAGGAGCTGGCAGGCGAGTATAAATCCGAAGGCTTCGAAATTGGCTTTAACGCCAATTACCTGAAGGACATTCTTAGCCAGATCGACAGCGACACGGTGGAGTTGCATCTTGCCGATGCGGGCGCGCCAACGCTGATCCGCAAGGACGATAAGAGCCCGGCGCTGTATGTGCTGATGCCGATGCGGGTCTAACCCGCTCGGCTGCGCGCCATGACGGCGCAGGTCCGCATTTTCGGAACGGTCATTTCGACCTATACGCGGATCGTGCAGATCGCGTGTGAGGAGGCGGGCCTCAGCCACAAAACAATTGCCACCGCCGCGCAATCGGTCGCAAACCGTCACCCTTTTGGCAAAGTGCCAGTTGTGGAAGTGGATGGGCTGGAACTGATCGAGAGCGTCGCGGTCGTGCAATATATCGACAATGCTCACAACTCAGCCGCGCTCCAGTCTCCCGATCCTGCCGCTCGCGCAGTGATGGATAAGTGGATCGCGATTGCGAACAATTACCTGTTTCCGCTGTTCGAAAACGGCCTCGTGATGCCGTGGATCATGCACCGTGTGGCTGGCTTTCCACTGGACCAGCAAAAGATCGAGCGGGCGCTGCCCCACATCAGCCGCGCGCTCGGGTTCTTGGAGGCAGAGATCGCCAAGGATGGTGCTTGGACAACGGGCGATTTCGACCTTTCCGACGTGTTTCTCTATCCCGTTATGCGCGGGCTGCAGATGACCCCGCAGGGCGAAGTCGGCATCGCGCAATGCGATGCACTCGCTGAATGGCTGCAGGCGTGCGAAAAACGCCCATCAATCATCGCAACCCGGTGGGAAAGCGAGCCGTGATCCGCTAGGGCGTGATCAAAGAGGAGAACCCAAAGCCATGACGATTAGCCAAGTTCACGTTCGCAAGGATGAGCTCACTCACGCCGAAATGGCGCAGGTCGAACCCGGCGAATTGGCCGATGGCGCGGTGCGGCTCGAAATCGAGAGCTTCTCGGTCACCGCCAACAACATCACATATGCGGTGGTTGGCGACGGGTTTGGCTATTGGAACTTCTTCCCGGCACCCGAAGGCAGCGGCATCGTGCCGATGTGGGGTCATGCCAAGGTGATCGAGAGCAAATCAGACGAGATTGCGGTGGGCGAGCGGGTCTATGGCTATCTACCCATGGCGACGCATCTTGATGTGGTCCCGGGCAAGGTTTCGGCCAGCAGCTTCATGGATGTCGCGGAGCATCGCCAGCCTATGAGCCCGATCTACAACCAGTATTCGCGCCTCGCCGCAGACCCCGAGCATGATCCGGCGAAGGAAGCGGAGCGGATGATTTTCGGCCCGCTGTTCAAGACCGGGTTTCTGATCGAATATTTCATGCGCAACGAAGGCTGGTTTGAGGCCGAGCAGGTTATCCTTACCAGCGCATCGTCCAAAACCGCTATGGGCCTCGCCAGCGTTGCGAAGCAGAATTCGCCCAACGTGAAACGGATCGGCCTGACGTCAGAGGGTAACGTCGATTTCGTCGAAAGCACCGGATTGTATAACAAGGTGGTGTCTTACGGCGAGGTTGGGATGCTGCCGATTGCGGCAAGTGTAGTTGTCGATTTTGCGGGCAATGCCGGTCTGCTGGCCAAGGTGCATGAGCACTTTTCCAACACGCTCAAATACTCCTGTCTGGTGGGCGCGACCCATATCGAAGAACGTGGCAGCGGCGGGATGACTGAGGATCGCGGGCTGCCTGGGCCGAAGCCGACGCTGTTTTTCGCACCCGATCATATGGTTTCATTCTTCAAAGAGCATGGACCCGCTGAAGGCGGCAAAGTTGTCGCGCAAGCCTGGCATACGTTCCTCAATGAAGTGGAGGGGACCGTCGAGATCGAGAAGCACTCCGGGCTGGACGCTGCGCGCGCAACCTATCTTGAAATGCTCGCGGGCAATGTCGATCCAGCCAAGGGCATCGTGATCGAGCCGTAATCGGCTTTTTGGCTAGGTTCCTTCGTACTCTAACGCATAGTGGAAGAACCCGTGGTGCTGGGCGCGGTGACGCGCCTCCATCAGGCTTTCGGTTTCGTCTTCGGTCGGGATGATGCACCACCCTCCGCCGCGCGCGAGGACGGTATCGATCCCTTCCTTGAGCACTTCCGGGCCGGGCTGGGCGCGCCAATGGTCGCCCACTTCTTCCGGGGCTTGCCGCGCGCCGCCAAACCGCTCAGGCCGGGCCTGCGCTGCGTTCCAGATTTGTG
>JBCBDF010000321.1:0-2423 GCA_038529875.1 Pseudomonadota bacterium
AAATTGCCCAGCCCCGCGCGCGCATCGTGTTCCGGGTCGTAAAAGCTGTAGATCATGGACAGCCCATCGCCCTGGCGATCGGTCAGGCATGCGCCCACGAGTTTACCCGGAACACGATGCGCGCGCGGGGCTGGGCAATTTCATTATTCTCGACCATATCCAGCGGGCCGCCGCAGAAGGTCTCCCCTATGTCTATCTCGGCTATTGGGTCGAGGGTTCGCCGCGTATGCAATACAAGGTGCGCTATCGACCGCTCGAACGCCTCACGCGTGATGGATGGAAACGCATGTCCGATGAGGAGCAAAGCGCACTCATTGCCAATGCCGCATCGTCAAAGGCGAAAGACGAAGGCACTTTATCCGGAGCGCATGGGAAAGACGGTCAACCGATCAAGCTTCCTACCGCTTAGCATTCTGACATTGCGAGGCATCTTGCTCGCTGCGGCGATGGGCTGCGCTATGCACGGCCACCATGTTTATGCGCAGGATACGGTGCGTTCACTTGAGCAGCCGGGCGAACTGCGTGGTGATGCGCCAGAGACGGAACAGTCGAGCGAGCCGCAGGCTGGGCCAAAAACTGGGCCAGAAACCGCGCCAGAGCCTGTTCCGCAAGCTGTGCCGCGATCGCTCAGAGACTTGATACCTGACAGCGCGGTAGAGGATGCAGAAAGCTGGGCGACCGATGGCACAGCGCCTGTCGCCGAAGAGCCACCAGTGGCTGCGGACCAATTTGATCCGGTCGCTGAAGAACTCGAAAATCTCGAAATTGTCCTGCCACTGCCGCTCTCGCCTGATCCCGAGGTCGAGGCCCTTGCAGAGATCGATGCGCCCGACCTTATCGAACTGCCCGATCTCGATCCGCAGCGCATAAGCGATGATCTGATTCTGGCGTTTCCGACGGACCGGGAGAATTTCCCGGAAGGGACGACTTTTGTCGAACGCTTCAAGGCGCTTTCTACGGTGGAGGAATTGGAAACGGGCGACGATACAATCGCCCAGCTCGCCGCGCGTGCCCGCGCAGATCAGGATCTGCTTGAGCGCCTGCTGCGCAATTATGGCTATTACGATGGTCAGGTTATCCGCCAGATCAGCGGTCGGCGCGCTGGAGAAGAGGCCGCCGATCCCAATCCCAGCGTACGGTTCGATATCCTGCCTGGCCTGCGTTACGATTTCGGTGCGATTGACTTGGGCGCGCTCGATCAAGCACCCGATTATGAGGAATTGCGCGCATCCTTCGATATTCAGACCGGGCAACCGCTCTACAATGATCGTATTGTGGAAGAGGTGTCTTCGCTCGACAGCGCATTGGGCGAGCAAGGCTACCCCTTCGCAGAGATTGCAGAGCCGGAATTGCTGATCGATCATGATCGGCGCGAAGGAGACTTGAACCTGCCGGTGCAGCCAGGTGGCAAATATGTGTTCGGCGACGTCACCAGCAGCCAGCCCGAATTCCTGTCTGGCAGGCATCTGGCGCGCATCGCCCGCTTCGAGCCGGGCGACACGTATCAGCGCAGCCTCGCTTTCGACCTGCGCCGGGCAGTGACCGCTACCGGACTTGTCTCTTCGGTCACCGTGACGCCGCGCGAGATTACGCCGCCGCAAGGCGACCAGCCGGGCGTGGTGGCGATGGATGTCGGGATGGAGCAGGCCAAGCTGCGTACAATTGCCGGTGCGGTTGGCTTCGGTTCGGAGGACGGACTTAAGGTAGAGGCAAGCTGGGAGCATCGCAATTTCTTCCCGCCAGAAGGGGCGCTGAAACTGCGCGGCATCCTGGGCACACGCGAACAGCTGGCGAGCGTCAGTTACGTCCGCAATAACTTTCGCGCACGCGATCAGGTGCTGACGGTTGATGCCTATGGCAGCGACATCGAGACAGAGGCGGTCGACGCGCGCACTATCGGGATGCGCGGAACATTTGAGCGGCTTTCCAACCTGTTGTTTCAAAAGCCGTTCAGTTGGGCCATTGGAGCAGAAATTCTCTACACCGATGAGCGCAATGCGGGCGTTGATGGTGTCGAATCTCCACGCGAAGAATATGTGATCGGCGGAGTATTCGGGCGCGCGACCATCGATGCGAGCGACGATCTGCTCGATCCAACCAAAGGCTACCGATTAACTGGTGTTATTGCGCCCGACATATCGCGCTCGAATGGCAAAACCAGCTTCTACGCGCGCGGCGAAGTGAGCGGATCCTACTACAGATCGCTCGGCTCGACGGTGATTGCCAGTCGTTTCAATCTCGCGACGATCAAGGGGGCGTCGGTGCAGGATATTGCGCCCTCGCGCAGGCTCTACGCTGGCGGCGGGGGATCGGTGCGCGGCTATGGCTACCAGGCAATCGGACCGCGCGATCCCGATACAGAAGAGCCAGTTGGAGGGCGCTCGCGCGTGGAGCGCTCATGGGAAGCGCGCATCGAGCCCGGG
>JBCBDF010000322.1:0-2412 GCA_038529875.1 Pseudomonadota bacterium
TCGTCCAGGAAGACATCGATATGCGGGATCACATTGAAGGCGATCTGCTTGGTGAAGGCCACAGGCTCCACCGGATCGCCGACAAAGATCGCACGGCTCTGATTGAACAGCTCATCCATGCCGGCTTTGCCCGCGCCCGAAACCGATTGATAGGTTGAGACGACGACGCGCTTGATTGTCGCCGCTTTGTGCAAAGGCGCGAGTGCAACCACCAATTGCGCGGTCGAGCAATTCGGGTTGGCGATGATATTCCGCTGGGTGTAGCCGTCGATCGCATCGGGATTCACTTCGGGCACGATCAGCGGAACATCCGGCTCCATGCGATAGAGCGATGAATTGTCGATCACGATGCAGCCGGCAGCTGCCGCCTTTGGTGCGTATTCCTTGGCCGGACCAGACCCGGCTGAAAACAGAGCGATGTCCCACCCCGCCCAGTCGAAATGCTCGATGTTCTGGCACTTGAGCATCTTGCCGGTATCGCCGAACTCGACCTCGGTCCCTTGAGAACGCGAGCTAGCCACCGCCGCGATCTCGTCACACGGAAACTCGCGCTCGGCGAGCACTTGCATCATCTCGCGTCCGACATTGCCGGTCGCACCGACCACTGCCACCCGATAGCCCAAATTGCTTACTCCAATGGAATTTCGTATTGCTACGCTCCGCTGCCCCGCCCAGCATGGCTTGGCAAGCATTTCTTGGGGGGGAAACGTATGCAAGGCGGTATCTCGGAATGGCGCCGGAATGCGAGCTATTTCGACTTTCAAGGCCACAGGATTGCCTATTGGCAGTCTGAGGCGCTGGAGCCGAACGCGCGCCCGCTATTGCTGGTGCACGGATTTCCGACCTGTTCGCGGGATTGGGACAAGGTTTGGGAAACGCTGGGCACCCGCCACCGCCTGATCGCTTGCGACATGCTGGGCTTCGGCCTGTCGGACAAACCCAAGAGCGGTTATTCGATCCACCGACAGACCGACTTGCAAGAGGCTCTGCTCGCCCATCTCGGCATCACGGAATTTGATGCGTTCGTGCATGATTACGGTGTATCTGTCGGGCAGGAATTGCTCGCGCGCCAGCAAGATGGCTCAGGTGCAACCGGGCTTGGTCAGATGGTGTTCCTCAATGGCGGTATCTTCCCAGATCAGCATCGCCCCCGCCCCATCCAGAAACTCGGTATCTCACCGTTTGGCTTTCTCGTTGGCCTGCTGATGAGCCGCAAGAGCTTCGGCAAAAGCTTTAGCGAGGTGTTCGGACCGGACACGCAGCCGAGCGAAAAAGAGCTGGACGAATTTTGGGAGCTGATCGCGCATAATCGCGGCAACCGCCTCACGCACAAGCTGCTGCACTATATCGGCGATCGCGTTACGCATAAAGACCGCTGGGAGGCGGCATTGGTCGCAGCACAGCACAAGATCGGCCTCATCAACGGCGCGCTCGATCCAGTGTCAGGCCAGCACGCCTATGACAGGTGGTGTGAAACCCTGCCTCACGCACGCAAACACCTGATCCAGCATGTGGGACATTACCCTCAGGTGGAGGCCCCACACGAGGTCGCGACCACTGCGCTTGAATGGCTCGCCGCTATGCCTCGCCCTAATCGGGCGGGGTCACGCCGTGCCGTTCGAGGAAGTTGAAAATCGTGTTCCAAAGATGCGGGGAGATGTTTTCGCCCGCCACGCGGTGCGTGTAGCCGGGATAGAGCATCATCTCGAACGGCACATTGTTTTCCTGAAGCACTGAAATCAGTTCGGAGGAGTTTTCAAACACCACATTGTCGTCCGCCATGCCGTGGATCAGCAGCAGCGGATCGCTAATCTTGGTTGCGTCCGGAATAGCGCTGGCCTTCTCATAAGCCTCCGGAACCTCGCGTGGATCACCCATAAAGCGCTCAGTGTAATGGGTGTCATACAACTCCCATTTGGTCACAGGAGCGCCGGAAATACCCGCCGCATAAAGCCCGGGATCAGCCTGCATCTGCTTCAGCGTCATATAGCCGCCATAGGACCAGCCATAGAGCGCGATCTTGTCTGGATCGACGAAATCGAGTGTCTTCAGGAACTCTGCACCAACCTTCTGATCCAGCACCTCAACGCCGCCCATTGCGCGGTACAGTGGTTGCTCAAAATCCACCCCGCGATTGGCTGTGCCGCGATTGTCGAGTTCGAACCAGATGTAGCCTGCATCGACGACCGCCTGTTGCAAGGCGCCACCCCAGCCCCGCGTTACGATCTGAGGGCCGGGACCGCTGTAATGATAGTAGAACACCGGATATTTCTTGCCCGGCTCCAACTTGGGTGTGACCATCTTCCAATAGACTTCGGTTTCGCCATCTGCAGCGTAGGTTGATCCGATTTGTGCAGGGCGATGACTGTTGAGATACGGCGCGTATGGGTGATCCGCATCGAGGGCGTTCTC
>JBCBDF010000323.1:0-2380 GCA_038529875.1 Pseudomonadota bacterium
CCCGATAGTCAATTGGGCGCTGATGATCGCGGTGATCATCCTGGTGCTGACCTTCCAGAATTCTTCCAACCTTGCCAGCGCCTATGGCATTGCCGTTACCGGCGCGGTCACGATCGACACCCTGTTGATGGCGGTGCTGCTGGTCGGCGTGTGGAAGTGGAAGTGGTGGTATGCCGCGCCCGTCGTGCTGCTGTTCCTGATTGTTGACGGGGCGTACTTTGCGGCGAACCTTACCAAGGTGCCGGACGGCGGCTGGTTCCCACTGATGGTTGGCTTCATCGCCTTCCTGCTTCTCACCACCTGGGCGCGCGGTCGCAAGCTGATGCGCGAACGGATGAGCGAAGTTGCGCTGCCGATGGAAATCTTCGCAAAGTCGGCCAAGAATTCGGCCACCCGCGTACCGGGCACGGCGATCTTCATGGCCTCCAGCACCGCTGGCGTGCCATCTGCGCTGCTGCATAACATCAAGCATAACAAGGTGCTGCATGAGCGTGTCGTGATCCTGACGGTCGATATTCAGGACGTGCCCTATGTCGATCCCAGTTCGCGCTGTGACTACACCGATATGGGCGACGGCTTCTTCCGCGCGATCCTGCATTACGGCTTTATGGAAGAGACGAACGTGCCGCTGGGTCTCAAGCAGATGGAGCAATGCGGCGGTGAGTTCGACATGATGCACACCAGCTTCTTCCTCTCGCGACAGACGTTGTTGCCGAGCGAAAAGCCCGCAATGCCGATCTGGCGCGAAAAGGTATTCGCGTGGATGCTGCGCAATTCCGCGACCGCGATGGACTTCTTCAAACTGCCGACGAACCGCGTGGTTGAGCTGGGCAGCCAGGTCGAGATTTAGGGTGAGCACGTCGCAGCGCACTGATAGATTGATCTTGCGGGCTGGCCAGGTGAAAGACATTGATGCGCTCGTTTCCGCCATGTCGGAGCATGATGTCGTATCGCAACTTTCAAGTGTGCCATGGCCCTATAGTTCGGCAGACGCGCGTAAGTTTATCGAAAGAATGCAGCGTGATGGTTTGCCGCGTTATCTGATATTCGAAGCCACAGATTCAGGCGAGCGCTTGGTCGGTGGCTGCGGCGTGACCGGCAGTGCTGAGCATCTAAAAATCGGATACTGGGTTCATAAGGCGCATTGGGGTAGGGGCATCGCAACCGAGGCTGTGAGCGCACTTTTGGGGGCGATCGCGAATCAAGGATATGATCGGGTGTTTGCCGAGCACAAGATGGAGAATGTGTCGTCGCTAAGGGTTCTCGAAAAGCTTGGCTTTGTCGCGATCGCTGCGAGGGAGGAAGGCGTGAACGCTCCTGCGAAATCCGATCCGTCATTGGTTCTGCGGGTGAAAGCGCTCTAGTGTGCTGGCTCTCTAGGTTCGCTTAGTGTCAGGAAAGCCAAAGGGGGCTAGGACGCAGGCGGTTCTTCTTTCAGCGCTTCGTCCTCCGTCATCCCAGCCCTTCGACTGCCTGCAAGGCAGGCGCTCAGGATAAACTGTCCGTGGAACGGACAGGCTCAGATCTATAGCCAAGGACGTAGCACCTCGTCGCCATAGACCCCGGATCAAGTCCGGGGTGACGAATTAGGAGGTAGGCGGCTCGTTTTTCAGCGCTTCATCCTCGGCTTCGTCCAAGCTCAGACCATGTTTCATCAACATCGGGATTTGCGTGAAGGTGAACAGGAAAGTCAGCGGCAGGAACACCCACAGCTTCGCCCACAGCCACCCTTCGAAGGTCATGTAGGCGCGCAGGCCCTCGTTCAGCGCGGCGAGGAGCAGGAAGAACACGCCCCAATTGCGCGACAGCTTCAGCCAGCCTTCGTCTGAGAGGCCCTCAAACGCCGCCTCAAGCAGGATCTTGAGCAGCGCCTTGCCCATCTTCCACCCGACCAGCAGGACGACGCCAAACGCGCCGTAAATGATCGTGGGCTTCAATTGCACGAACACCGGATCGCCAAAGAAGATCGTCAGCGCACCAAAGCCGACGATCAGCGCGGTCGAGAACATCAGCATGGGCGAAATCCTGCCCAGCCGCCATTTCGACACCGCCAGCGCCACGATGGCCGCGAGCATAAACGCGCCGGTGCCGCGAATGATCGCGAACAGCTCGCCCGCAGGCTCGGGCTCTTCGGGCGCGTAGAATTTGTAGACGCTCAGGAAGACCAGCAGCGGGCCGTAATCGACCGCCACGTTGAGCCAGCCGGAGCTTTGTTTTTTGGTGGAAGGCGCTTCGCTAGTATCGCTCATATATCTCTCAATCCGTCATTGCGAGCGGCGACAGCCGCGCGGCAATCCATCTTCCAACATCGTCCCAAATTGCAAGGTTCGAAGCTGGATTGCTTCGTCGCCTGCGGCTCCTCGCAATGACGATGCTTTAA
>JBCBDF010000324.1:0-2333 GCA_038529875.1 Pseudomonadota bacterium
GGAAACGCCGGTGACGGATAACTGGCACTGGGTGATGTCGAAAAAGGGCAAGACTTCTTTGCCGCATCTTATGATGCCGCCATTTATGAGCAATAACGGCTGCTACACGGGGTCGCTCGGCAATCTCACGCGCTGGCTGGCTGAGCAGGCCGAGGGGCTGGGCGTGATGGTCTTCCCCGGCTTCCCGGCATCCGAGGTGATATTTGACGACGGTGGCAATGTCTCCGGCGTTATCACCCAGGATATGGGCATTGCCGAGGATGGCAGCAAAAAGCCCGATTTCGAGCCGGGTATGGAAATCCACGCGAAATACACTTTTTTTGCTGAGGGTGCGCGCGGCAGCCTGACCAAGGTGATGAAGGCCAAGTTCGACCTGGAGGCGGATTGTCAGCCGCAGGTATACGGCTTGGGCATCAAGGAATTGTGGGACATTGACCCCAAGAAGCACGTGCCGGGCCGTGTCATTCACACGCAGGGCTGGCCACTGTCCGAAAGCGATAGTTGGGGCGGGGGCTTCCTCTACCACCAGGCCAATGGTCAGGTCGCGATCGGCTTTGTAACCGCGCTCGATTACAAGAACCCGTGGGTCTCGCCATTCGAGGAATTCCAGCGCTGGAAGACCCATCCGGAAATCCGCGAATACCTCGAAAGCGGCAAGCGTGTTGCTTACGGCGCGCGCGCGATCAACGAAGGCGGGTGGCAGTCCGTACCGAAGCTCGCATTTCCGGGCGGCGCGCTGATCGGGTGTGCTGCAGGCTTTGTGAATGTGCCTCGTATCAAGGGCAGCCATACCGCGATGAAGAGCGGTATGCTGGCGGCCGAAGCCGCAGCAGCGGCCATCGCGGCGGACAAGGAAAAGACGGAGCTGTCCGACTATGACAGCGCCGTCCGCTCCAGTTGGATCGCTGACGAGCTCAAACTGGTGAAAAACGCACAGCCGGCGGTTGCCAAATATGGTGGCGAATTTGGCACCGTGCTCGCAGGCATCGATATGTGGATGCGCCAGCTGAAAATCGGCCTGCCGATCACAATGAAGCACCACGCGGACTACACCCTGACGGGCCGCGCGGATCTTTATCCCAAGATCGAGTATCCCAAGCCCGACGGCGAGATCAGCTTTGACCGCCTGACGTCTGTGGCGTTCAGCTACACCAACCATGCAGAGGATCAGCCGGTCCACTTGCAAGTCGCTGACCGTGAATTGCAGCGTGAGAGCGAGTTTGAGATCTTCGGCGGGCCTTCGACGCGTTATTGCCCGGCGGGTGTCTATGAATGGGTGGTTGAAGACGAAGCCGAACCGAAGTTTGTGATCAACTCGCAAAACTGCGTCCACTGCAAGACCTGCGACATCAAGGACCCCAACCAGAACATCAATTGGGTCACGCCCGAAGGCGGCGGCGGCCCGAACTATCCGAATATGTGATGAGTAATATCCTCCCCAAACTGGGGAGGGGGACCATGCGCCGCATGGTGGAGGGGTACCTCCGGCAAGTTGGACGCTGTGGCGTCTCCCCTCCGTCAGCCGCTGGCGCGGCTGCCACCTCCCCGGATCGGGGAGGATGTCATGCGTGAAACCGCCTACGCCAAGATCAACCTCGCATTGCATGTTCGCGGGCGGCGGGACGATGGCTATCACGAGCTTGAGACGCTGTTCGCCTTTGTCGATGCGGGCGACACGCTAAGCGCGAGACCTGCCGAGCAAGACAGTGTCACGACCGCTGGCGAGTTTGCGCAGGGAATCGACAATCCCTTCGACAATCTCGTGGCAAAAGCGCTAGGCGTGCTCCCGCGCATGGGCGGTCTCGATATCACCCTTGAAAAAAACCTGCCCGTTGCCGCTGGCTTGGGCGGAGGATCAGCCGATGCAGGCGCGGTGTTCCGGATTGTCGAGCAAGCGCATGGCCTGCCGGATGATTGGATCGACCGCGCAGCCAGGCTCGGCGCGGATGTGCCATGCTGTGTGCGCAGTGAAACCGTTGTGGGGCGCGGGACGGGAACCGAGCTGGAGCGAGTCGAGAGCGATCTTGCGGTAACGCCCGTCCTGCTCGTCAATCCCCGCGTCCCCCTCGCAACCGGCCCGGTGTTCAAGGCGTGGGATGGCACAGATCGCGGGCCGCTCCCCGAAGGCGCCGCGCGCGAAATCGCGCTGCAAGGGCGCAATGACCTTACCGACCCAGCCATTCAGATATGCCCGCAAATAGCCGATGTACTGACCGCACTGGAAGCCGGAAATCCCTGGCTCACAAGAATGTCCGGTTCAGGCGCGACCTGTTTTGCGCTCTACGACAGCGAGGCCGCCCGCGATGCCGCTGCCGAAAGGCTCGCACAAAGTC
>JBCBDF010000325.1:0-2317 GCA_038529875.1 Pseudomonadota bacterium
TCATAATCATCGACGTGATCGTCCCACCAGCTCAGCCGTTCGTGCGCAGCCGCCTCGCCGATCTCCCAAAAATCGCGCATGCCCCCCGCCCAATCTGGCCGTGTCGGCAGCAGGTTCCAATCCTCCAGCGCATCGCTGGCTGGAAATGTATCTGGGGAAGAGATCGTCTCCGGCTCAGGCAGCGCATCGCGCGGGGGCAATTGCGCGCGCACCGCACGGCTGAACGGGGTGTAGATCTTGTATTGCGTGCCGGAGCCGGTCGTTACCGCGCCGGGCGGCAGCAGGTAATTGCCATCATACAATTGAAGGTCGAGCTTATCGGCTAGCGCGCCCTGCGCTTTGCGCCACCACGGCTCGTAATGGCGGTTGGCGTGGATTGTGGTCGCGCCTGTCTCCTCCGCAAGCTTGGTCAGCTCTGCCACCGCATCGCCGCGCCGCAGGATCAGCTTTGCGTGCCGCTGCGCCAGCGAATTGCCGAGGCTCTCCAGCGAGTGATGCAGCCACCAGCGCGATGCCCCGCCATAGGCATGGTCCTTCGCGCATTCATCATCGAGCACATAGACCGCGATGATCGGACCGGCCTTTGCGGCGGCGTAGAGTGCGGGATTATCGGCCAGGCGCAAATCACGCCGCAGCCAAACGATTTGTGGGGAACTCAAAACCAACCTCCGTTCGGGCTGAGCTTGTCGAAGCCCTGCACTTCATTTCCCGCGCACCATCTGAGTAAGAGCAGCCCTTCGACAAGCTCAGGGCGAACGGTTCTCGGGTACGAAGCGATTTACTCCGCCGGAAGTTCCACACACTTCATATCAAGCTTCGTCATGCTGAACTTGTTTCAGCATCCATCGCGAAAACCGGCATTTAGGTGTGGACCAAGAGATGGACCCTGAACCGAGTTCAGGGTGACGAGTTTTCTATTGGCTCGCATTTCACATCGGGTAGCGCGAGAGCGAAGCGATCCCGCGCAAGTGGGTCATAGAAGCGCGCATCGCGGAGCAGAACCGAACCGTCCTCGGCGCGTTCTGCAAAAGGCGCGCGCGACCAGAACAGGAAGGCGTCGGCTTGAGAGTTGCCCTTTGCCCCTTCTATCGCAGGCTCAAGCGCACATGCACCGGTCAGTGTAATGAAAACAACATCGTCGTCTTGTCCGAAATCATAACTTGTTATGCCGTATTTTCCATTTCCACCAAGAATAAGTTCCCGTCCCCAGAACGCTAGTGGAACCGGACTCGCGATCACAGTCCGATCGGAATATTGGGAATTCCTTTCTCTGACTTCGTACCATGCCGTAATCGCCCCATTCATCGCGATATACGCCAATGCCACGCCAATCGCGACGCGGGCGGGCTTCGTCCACTCGCCATCATTCGTCGTGGCCCGCTTCTCACGCCGAAGCGAAAACCACGTCGCGAAACCCATCAGCGCCCACAGCCACACATCGATGATGAACAGCGTGTCACCATAGAACCATTGCGAAGAAAACGGCTCAAGCAGGCGAATGCCGTAGACATTGAGCCAATCGAGCGCCGGGTGCGTCAGGCATCCGATAAAGCTGAGCAGATAAAGCCATTTGAAACTCACCGGCCGCCGCCCCTTGGGCCGCTTGCCGCGTTTTGTCTGCCAGCGGTCAAAGCCCCACAGCAGCCCGGCCAATATCAGCGGCAGCAGCACCATTGCGGGCGGCCCGTGCGTGATCCCGCGCCGAAAGCCGAGATGCTCCTGCCCCTCCAGCCAGAAGAAGCACGCCGCATCCACATCGGGCAGGTTCGCCCCGATAATCAGCGCTGGCATCGCCAGCCCGGTTTTTTTCTTGAGACCCGCCTGCCCCAGCAATGCGCCGACCAGGCTGTGCGTCAGATTGTCCATGCGCGATGCCTAGCCATCGGTTTCTCGCAAACCAAGTGGAAATGGCGGGGCGACCGGGGTAACGAGCGACAAACACAACAGAAAGAGAACCGCGAATGAGCGACAACACTCCTTATATCCGCCCTGACATGAAGGCTTTTCTGGATGCGCTGGCGGCAATGGATGGTCCGGCAATTGCCGACATGACGCTGGAGGAGGCGCGCGAAGGCTATGTCGCGCTGCACGCTATGGCGGACAAGCCAGCGCGCAATTTGACGATCATCCGCGATGTGACCTGCCCCGGTCCAGCAGGTGACATTCCGCTGCGCCTATATGATCCGCGCGAAACCCGAGAGCCCGGCCCCGTCATCGTGTTCTATCACGGCGGCGGCTATGTCATTGGCGACCTCGAAACCCATCACAGCCTGTGCAGCGAAATTGCCGAATTGATGGATCTACCGGTGGTCGCGGT
>JBCBDF010000326.1:0-2310 GCA_038529875.1 Pseudomonadota bacterium
GCACCGCCATTGGCCGACAAATCCGCGAGGCATTCGTGCCTGAGCCCGGCAATGTCCTGCTCGCGGCCGACTATTCACAAATTGAGCTGCGGCTGGCCGCCCACATGGCCGACGTTGGAACACTCAAGGAAGCGTTCGAAAATGGCGAGGACATTCATTCGCGCACCGCAACCGAAATGTTCGGCGAAGTAACTCGCGATACACGTGCACGCGCCAAAACAATCAATTTTGCGATCCTTTATGGCATTTCGCGATGGGGTCTTGCGGGTCGATTAGAGGTCGAGCCGGACGAAGCACAAGCCATGATCGACACATATTTCCAGCGTTTCCCGGGCATTCAGCGCTACATCATGGAGACGCTGGAGACGGTGAAAGAGCGGGGCTATTCTGAAACGCTGTTTGGCCGCAAAACGTGGTTCCCGCGGATCAAATCGAAGAATCAGGCTGAGCGTCAAGGTTCCGAACGGGCTGCGATCAACGCACCAATCCAGGGGACAAGCGCCGATATCATCAAGCGGGCGATGGTTCGAATGTGGCCCGCTTTGCGCGATGCAGGCCTTTCCGATGTTCGCATGCTGCTGCAGGTCCATGATGAACTGGTTTTCGAACTACCGGAAAGCGGTGTTTCCGCAGCGAGCCCAATTATCGAGCGCGTAATGGCGGAGGCCGCGTTGCCAGCGGTGAAGCTCGACGTACCGCTGCAGATCGAAATCGGCACGGGCGGCTCATGGGATGCTGCGCATTGAAGCATCGCCGGTCTTACCAATGCGCGGTTGCGTGCGCGTGCCTCTGCCCATAGGTGATTGCGGATGTTCGAGAACCTAGATCTGACCGCGCTAAGCATCGATTGGAATGCGGTCTTGCTGGCCGCGATTGTACTCTCTCTCGGAGTGTTGATCGCATACGTGCTTTATCGCGTCGCATTCTCCATCATCGATAGCCTCACCAAGATGTCGGAGACCGAAGCTGACGAATTGATCGTGGGGCGGATCAAATCTCCAATCAAATGGTCTTTCCTTGCGATTGGCGTCACCTTGGCCGCACAGGCCAATCCTGAATTGGGCCGTTTCTGGGAACCGCTGGCGCAATTTCTAAGGCCGGCTCTGCTGGGCTGGATCGCCTACAATCTCGTAAAGGCGCTGACCGCAGTGCTGGAATTGCGAATGGAAGCCTATGGCGACCCTGTGGCCATGCGCAGCCGCCGCACCCGGATCGCGGTGCTCTCGCGCACCGCCACCTTCGCCATCATCATAATCACCGTCGGGCTGATGCTGTTCAGCATCCCGTCGGTGCAAGCCATCGGCACCACACTACTCGCATCGGCGGGCCTTGCTGCCCTGGCGGTTGGTGCCGCGGCACAACCTGCGCTCAAATCGCTCATCGCCGGACTGCAGGTCGCGCTCACCGAGCCTATGCGGCTGGGCGATATGGTCAAAGTTGATGGAGAGGTTGGCCGTGTTGAGGAAATCCACATGAGCTTTGTCAAAGTGCGCACATGGGACGAGCGAGCCTTGATCGTTCCAACCAGCCGCTTCCTCGACGATAGCTTTGAGAATTGGTCCCGCCGTAACGAGAGACTTACTGGCCCGGTTTTTCTCCACCTCGATCCGGCAACCGAGGTCGCGCCCATTCGCGCCGAGTTCGAGCGCTTCGTGACGTCGCACGATTTGTATGATGGGCGTACCGCCTCGCTCCTTATGACCGAGGCCCACCCGGAGAGCATCGAGCTGCGCCTGTCGATGAGCGCCGCAACAATCGGCGATCTTTGGAACCTTCGTTGCGCAACGCGCGAGCATATGATCGATTGGCTGCGGGCCAATATGCCGGATGCGCTTATCCGCCACCGGCTCGAAGTAGCCGCTGCCAATGAGCGTGTTCAAGACGGCTAAGCCGCGCTGGAAACGGCCTAGTTAGTCGTGCTTTTTAGCCCGAGTGGGCTCCAGCTTCTCCGGCTGCAAGAAACCGATCGGATTGACCTCGGCCGCACGTTTCTTCAGCTCACCGCGCATCTTGCGGTATTCGGCTTCCATCTTGCTGGTCACGGTAGCGCGCGAATCTTTAAGCGCCTCGGCGAAATCCTCTGCGGCGACTTTGTCGACGTCTCCGCCAAGCCTACGCAGCGCATTTAGCCCCGCCCGGCGCACCACGTCTTCGAGGTCAGCCCCTGTGAAACGTTCGGTCTTGCCTGCAACAAAACTCAGGTCGACGTCATCCGCCAGAGGCATACCCGTCGTATGAATCTCCAGAATATGCTCGCGCCCCTTGGCATCGGGCGTCCCAACATACACAAGCTCGTCAAACCGGCCTGGT
>JBCBDF010000327.1:0-2240 GCA_038529875.1 Pseudomonadota bacterium
ACAGGTGTTTATGACCCTCTTTTCCGCAAGCTTATCGCGCTTAAGACCGAAATGCCCGCCCTATGGAACGGTCGATATGGCGCACCTATGGTCGAAGTGCCCAACAATGCCAGCGAGAATGTTTTTAGCTTCGTGCGCGGCGAGAAGGGTGAGCGGGTGTTCGCGGTCTTCAGCCTCTCGGGCGAAGCGCAACAGGTCGAGTTCTCACTGGCGCGCCACACCGGCAATTATGTCGATGCGCTTTCCGGCGGTGCAGCAACTTTTGGTGAGGAAGAGGGCGAGGCTTACGGCGTCTCGTTGCAACCCTGGGGTTACCGTATTTTCCGCGAAGTGAAGTGACGCGCGATGATCGCGATTGTGTCGGAGATTTTGTAATGCGCAAGTTTGTCTCAAAGTGTGCCGCACTGGTTGCGGCGATTGTATTGGCTGCGGTGCCGCTGCGCGCGGAAACGTTGCAAGTCACCTCGCCCGATGGCGCAATCACAGTGACCGTTAGCGACGATGGAGGCCTTGCGACCTATGCCGTCAGCCATGGCGCGGAAAGCGTTATCGCCCCGTCGAAGCTCGGCATGCTGTTTCGCGATCATCATGGTTTCGACCGCGATCTCGCGATCAGCGGCTCGACCACGGACTCGAAAGACGAGACCTGGGAGCAGCCATGGGGCGAGCGTCGGCTGGTGCGCGATCAGCACAATGAGCTGGCGGTTACCTTTGCCGCGCAAACCGGCCCTTCACGCGAAATCACCGTGCGGTTCCGCGTGTTCGATACCGGGCTTGGTTTCCGCTATGAGCTGGCTGAGCAGGAAGCGTTTACCGGCGATATCAACATCATCGACGAGCTGACCCAGTTCGGCGTCGGCGCAGAATCGATGACATGGTACACGCCAAGCGACGAGTTCAACCGTTACGAATATATCTATCGTACAGGCCGGGCCGGTGACGTGGATGACGCGCATACTCCCGTTACCTTCCGCAACCCGGCGGGCATCCATTTCAGTATCCATGAGGCGGCGCTGGTCGATTATTCGGGCATGTCGCTGGAGGCTTTGCGCCAAGGCAATTTCGAAGCGCGCCTGCGCCCCAGTTCGGATGGCATTCGGGTAAAGACCTCTGCCCCGTTTAAAACGCCGTGGCGCACGATCCAAATCGCACCCGATGCTGTGGGGCTCATCAATTCAGACATCATCCTCAACCTCAACGAACCAAACAAAATGGGCGATGTCTCCTGGGTTGAGCCGGGCAAATATGTCGGCATCTGGTGGGCGATGCATATTCGCGAGCGCACCTGGGGCAATGATGGCATCCACGGCGCGACCACGGAAGAAACCAAGCGTTATATCGATTTCGCCGCAGAGCATGGCTTTGCCGGTGTGCTGGTCGAAGGTTGGAACATAGGCTGGGATGGCGATTGGTTTAACAATGGTTCGCTGTTCAAATTCACCGAACCCTATTCCGATTTCGATATCGAGGAAGTGGGCCGATATGCTCGTTCGAAAGGCGTGCGCCTGATCGGGCACCACGAAACATCGGGCGATGTGACCAATTATGAAAGCCAGATGGAGGCCGCGTTCGACCTCTACCAATCGGTCGGCGTGGCGCAGGTCAAAACCGGCTATGTTGCCGATGCAGGCGATATCTCGCGCATTGATGAAAACGGCATCCAGAAATTCGAATGGCATGACAGCCAGTTCATGGTCGATCACCATTTGCGCGCGGTGAAAGCGGCGGCGAAGCGGCAGATTTCGATCAACGCGCATGAGCCGGTGAAGGACACCGGGCTGCGCCGCACCTATCCCAACTGGATGACGCGCGAAGGCGTGCGCGGGATGGAGTTTAACGCGTGGGGCACGCCGCCTAATCCAACCTCGCACGTGTCTACACTGGCGTTCACGCGGATGCTTTCCGGGCCGATGGACTTCACGCCGGGCATCTTTGATCTGACGCCGAATGAGAATCCGCCAGTGCGCGAAGATATGCAGCGCGGCGATCCCTCCAACCGTCCGCAGACGACTTTGGCGAAGCAATTGGCGCTGTACGTGGTGCTCTATTCGCCGCTGCAGATGGCGGCTGATCTGCCGGAGAACTACGAAGAGCGGATGGACGCGTTCCAGTTCATCAAGGACGTGCCGGCCGATTGGGAAGAGAGCGTGGCGCTGGTGGGTGAGGTCGGCGAATATGTGGCCATTGCGCGTCAGGAGCGCGGCGGAAACGAATGGTTCCTGGGCGCTGTGACTGACGGC
>JBCBDF010000328.1:0-2201 GCA_038529875.1 Pseudomonadota bacterium
ACCTTGAGGCCGGTGTCCCCGCGATCCGCGAGACGGTGAAGACGCTGAAGCCGATCCCCGGCGTGTACCGGATGCTCGATACGCGCGGTGATGTGCTCTACGTGGGCAAGGCGCGCAGTCTTAAGGCGCGGGTGGCCAACTACACGCAGGTCAATCAGCTATCCGGGCGTTTGCAGCGGATGGTGAGCCAGTGCCGCAGCATGGAGATCATCACCACGAATTCAGAGGCTGAGGCGCTGCTGCTCGAAGCGCAGTTGATCAAGCGCTATCGCCCGCCGTTCAACGTGCTGCTGCGCGACGATAAGAGCTTCCCTTTCATCCTGCTGCGCGGCGATCATGCCTTCCCGCGCATTCACAAGCATCGTGGCGCGCGCAAGGCGAAGGGCAATTATTACGGGCCGTTCGCCAGCGCGGGCAGCGTCAACACGACCCTCAATGCGCTGCAAAAGCTGTTTCTGTTGCGGTCTTGCACTGACAGCTTCTTCAACAATCGCGACCGTCCGTGTCTGCTCTACCAGATCAAGCGCTGCTCCGCGCCCTGCGTTGGGCGGATCAGTGAGCCGGATTACGACAAGCTTGTCGATCAGGCGAAAGACTTCCTCGCGGGCAAATCTGGACAGGTTCAGCAAGACCTCGAAAAACAGATGGCAAAGGCAGCGGAGGAGCTCGACTTCGAGACTGCCGCGATCCTGCGCGACCGGCTGCGCGCGGCGACCTTCATTCAAGGTAGCCAAGCGATCAATGCCAGCGGAGTGGGGGACGCGGACGTGTTCGCGCTCGCCAGCAAAGGCGGGCAGGTCGGTATCCAGGCCTTCTTCATTCGCGGCGGGCAGAACTGGGGCCACCGCGCGTTCTTCCCGACCCACACCAAGGATGTGGAGGAGGCGCAGATCCTCTCCAACGTCATCCTGCAATTCTATGAGGAAGTGCCGCCGCCGCCCACGGTGCTGGTCGACCGCGAGCTGCCCGAAAGCGAGTTGATCGAAGCGGCGCTTTCGGAGCTGGCGGACAGACGCGTCAAGCTGTCCGTTCCGCAGCGCGGCGACCGGCGTAAACTGATGGAGCAGGCGAGCCGCAATGCAATTGAGGCGCTCGAGCGGCGGCTGGCGGAGACGGGCACGCGGGCCAAAACCAATCGTGAACTCGCTGAATTCCTCGAGCTGGACGCGCCCCCGCAGCGGATCGAAATCTACGATAACAGCCACATCCAGGGCGCGAAGGCGGTTGGCGCGATGGTGGTCGCCGGGCCGGAAGGCTTCGAGAAATCGCAATATCGCAAGTTCAACATCAAATCCGCGCAGACGAATGACGATTACGCGATGATGCGCGAAGTGATGGAGCGGCGCTTTCGGAACTTCATGACCGAAACCGTTCGCGTCGAGCGAAGTCGAGACGCGGATAGAGGTGAGGCGTCTCTCGACGTCGCTCGAGACGACCGGAAAGGGGGGCACAATACCATCCTGCCCGACCTGCTGCTGATCGATGGCGGCAAAGGCCAGCTTTCCAGTGTCATGGGCGTGCTAGAGGAATATGGGCTGGCGGACGAACTAGCGGTGATCGCCATCGCTAAGGGGCCGCATCACGGGCGCGAGGGGCGCGAAGTGTTCCACTTCCCCGACGGGCGTGAGAAGATGCTGCCAACCAATTCGCCGGTCCTGTTCCACCTCCAAAACTTGCGCGACGAGGTGCACCGCTTTGCCATCGGCGCGCACCGGGCGAAGCGCTCAAAAGCGATCACCGCCTCACCCCTGGACGAAATTCCCGGTATCGGCCCAGCGAGAAAGCGCGCGCTGCTGCTGCATTTCGGCACGGCCAGCAAGGTCCGCGCGGCGTCGCTGCAAGACCTGCAACGCGCACCCGGCGTCAGCGATACCGTGGCGCAGACGATCTACGATTTTTACCACGCTGGCGGGTGAGGGGTTGGGGCTGTTTCCGACCCAAATGTGCGCCGTTCGCGCCGATTATCCATTTCCCCGAAAGCGGTCGGAGTTCGCCTTGCTCCTCTACGTCAAAGACTGGGGGTGAAAGAGGACCTTTCGTTTTCGGCCCTAGTATGAACAATTGCCTCAGGTCTAGCTACACCTACGAGCACCTACTTGCTGTACCCTTTCGCCAATGTTCAGACGGGATTCACTCCAAAAACTCATACTGCAAAACATTTGTTCGAGACCATGATTTGTTCCTCCAGCCTGCAATTCAGT
>JBCBDF010000329.1:0-2174 GCA_038529875.1 Pseudomonadota bacterium
ATCCAGCCGCAGGGGCAGAGCTTCAAATATCTTGAGCTGGTCTATGAGTGGTATTCGGCGCTGCGCAGGCTGGGTCTGGATGTCGACATCGTGTCTGACAAAGCGGATCTCAGCGGCTACAAAATGGTCGCGATCCCGACGCTGCCGATCCTCCCCGATGGCTTTTTCGAGAAGCTTGCCAAGCTTACCTCTCCTGTCCTGATCGGACCGCGTTCGGGCAGCAAGACGGGCAGTTTCTGCATTCCGGAGGACCTCGCGCCGGGCGCTTTGCGAGACCTTGTCCCGCTAACCGTCACCCGCGTAGAGAGTCTGCGCAATGACATATCCGAGGTGGGCGATGGCTTCGCGATCACCCGCTGGCTGGAAGAAGTGGAAACCGAGCTTGAGCCTGAGTTCGCGCTCAAGGGTGGTTGCGGTGTCGCATTCAGGCACAACCATACCCGCTATCTCGCGGCATGGCCGGACGGCGCGCTGCTCCGCAAGTTGATCACCCGCATGGCGGATGAAGCGGGAGTTGCGCTCACACCGCTGTCCAAGGGTCTGCGGGTCCGTCGCACGGCCACCCATATGTTCGCATTCAACTATTCGACCAGGCCGATCCTGTTTGAACATACCGGCGAGGTGATTGACCCCGCGGGCGTTTCGATTACGGCGCTCACCGAATGAGTAACACGCGCACCTATGCGATCATCGGTTGCGGCATGATGGGCCGCGAGCATATGCAGAATATCGCGCTGGTTGATGACGCGGAATTGGTTGCGATTGCCGATCCCGATGCCGGTTCGCGCAAGGCGGCTCAGGCGCTTGCCAGCAAGCTCGGACAGTCCATTACCTGTCATGACGATAACGCCGCGATGCTGGCTGAGGCGGAACCCGATGCCGTCATCATCGCCTCACCCAATTTCACGCATTTCGACGTGGTGAAGCCTGTGATGGACGCAGGCTGCGCGGTGCTGCTCGAAAAGCCAATGTGCACGCGCGTCGAAGATGCCGAGGCGCTGGCCAAGGCCGCACACGAATACGACAACCTCTTCTGGGTTGGGCTGGAATATCGCTACATGCCGCCCGTCACCCGCTTTATCGAGCGGGTGCATGCAGGCGAAGCGGGTGATCTAAAGATGCTCGCGATCCGCGAACACCGCTTCCCCTTCCTCGAAAAAGTCGGCGATTGGAACCGCTTCAATCGCAACACGGGTGGCACTCTGGTGGAGAAATGCTGCCATTTTTTCGACCTGATGCGGCACATCTTGAGCGATGAGCCAGTGCGCGTCTTCGCCAGCGGCGCGCAGGATGTGAACCACCTTGATGAAAGCTATAATGGCGCGGTGCCAGACATCATCGACAACGCTTTTGTCTTGGTCGATTTCGCAGGCGGCGCGCGCGCGACGCTCGACCTGTGCATGTTCGCTGAAGGGTCTGAGCAGCAGGAAGAGATCAGCGCGGTCGGCCCCATTGGCAAGATGGAAGTGAAGCTGCCGCGAGGTGAGGTCGTCTGGTCACCGCGTGACAAGAGCGGCCCAATACGCGAGATGGTCGAGACCCCTGCTGATGCGCTCGCCGCTGGCGATCATCACGGCGCGACATTCTATCAATTGCGCGATTTTCACAGCGCACTGGTGAACGGAACTGAGCCATTGATCACGGCGCAGGACGGCTATCGCTCCGTCGTAATCGGCGCCGCCGCGCAGCAGAGCATCGCCACCGGACTCCCGGTCGAACTCAACTTCACAGACAAAGGTTAGAACATGCTCGAAACCATGCCGCCTATCGGCTTTGGCCTCTGGAAAATTCCGCGCGCAGACACTGCCGCTACAGTCGTCGAAGCGATCCGCGCGGGCTATCGCCATTTCGATAGCGCAGCGGATTACGGCAATGAAATTGAGACCGGTCAGGGCATCGCGCAAGTCATTGGCGAAGGGATGGTGACCCGCGAGGAATTGTGGATCACCTCCAAGCTCTGGAACACGTTCCACGCAGCGGAGCATGTCGAAGAGGCGTGCCGCAAATCGCTCAACGACCTCGGCCTAGAGCAGCTTGACCTCTATCTGATCCACTTCCCCATCGCGCTGGAATACGTGCCGATTGAAACACGCTATCCGCCCGAATGGGTGCATGATCCCGCGGCCCATGTCTCATGCAGAGGCACACGCCCCAACTTCATACCGGAACTGGCC
>JBCBDF010000330.1:0-2156 GCA_038529875.1 Pseudomonadota bacterium
CCCGATCACTGGATCCTGGGGGAGCAAGGTCCAGCGCTCCATACCAATTCCGGTGCAAAGGCGATGATCCGCCATCACCGACTGCTTTACCGCGACCTGATCGATCCGCTCGATTTGCTGCGTCGCAACCGCGCCGAGCCAACCGATCTGTCGCGCTATTGGTCCTATGCAGGCGCGCTGCACGGCCATGCAGAGCGCGGGCAGGAAACCTCCGAATACTCGGAGCTGATGGCGACCTCTCAGCACTTTGTCGCGGAGCAAGTGCTCTCGGCATTTGCGTTCAGGGGAGTTGGATCACTGTTGGATGTCGGCGGGGGCAGCGGAGCGTTCCTACGCGCCATCGGCGGCGCGCACCCAGGGCCGAAACTTGGCCTGTTCGACCTGCCGGAAGTGGTTGCGGTAGCGCGCGAATCGCTGGCGAGCGAACTCGGCGAAGAGCGAGTGCAAACCCATGGCGGCAATTTCTTCGAAGACGAGATACCCACAGGCTACGACCTGATCACACTGAGCCGAATTCTGCACGACCATGACGATGAGCCAGCGCTTAAATTGCTGCGCAACATTCGTGCAGCATTGCAGCCCGGAAAACGCCTGCTGATCGCCGAGCCGCTCGCCGGAATCCGCGGCGCAGAGGGCATGGGGGATGCCTTTTTCGGGCTATATCTGTGGGCCATGGGATCGGGCCGTCCACGTCGAGCGAACGAGATTCACGCCATGCTGCGCGAGGCCGGTTTCAGCCATTCGCGAACCATCTCCACACCCCAACCCGTTGTCGCCAGCGTGATTGTCGCCTCTGCCTGACAACTAACTGTCCGCATTAGTTGACACTCTAGTCTGTTAGGCGTAGCTGACACATGGGGAATATCCCCCTGCTTTTAGATCGCATTGATGCGGCGAAGGGGCTGAGGACACGAGATGGAAGCATTGGCCGTAATACTTGAGGGGCCTGAGCGCTTGGCGCTTAAGCAGCTTGAGCTATGCGCGCCGCAGGCCTTCGATGTCCTCGTAGAAACAGCATTCAGCGGAATTAGTGGCGGCACGGAAAAGCTGTTGTGGAACGGGCAAATGCCTGAATTTCCGGGAATGGGTTACCCGTTAGTGCCAGGATACGAATCGGTCGGACGGATCGTCGATGCAGGCCCCGACGCGACAGATCGAGTCGGCGATTGGGTGTTTGTGCCAGGTGCCAATTGCTACACTGAAGCACGCGGGTTGTTTGGCGGGACATCGCAGCGACTCGTCGTTCCATCGTCCCGCGCCATGCCTGTTTCCGAGTCGCTGAAAGAGGCAGGCGTACTGTTCGCGCTCGCCGCGACGGCGCTGCATGCGATCAATGGCGGCCCCAATCAACAAACAACTCCGCCTGAACTGATCATCGGCCACGGCGTGCTAGGCCGATTGCTCGCTCGGATCACCATCGCTCTGGGCGCTCCCGCACCGACGGTGTGGGAAACGCAGGCCAGCCGCCGTAACGGCTCGCAAGGTTATAATGTCATTGCGCCAGATCAGGATGAGCGGCGCGATTACACCTCTATCTATGACGCGAGCGGCGATGCCGACCTGATCGACGCTTTGATACCGCGCCTTGCCAAAGGCGGAGAGATCACGCTCGCGGGCTTCTATTCCAAACGCCTCGGCTTTGATTTTGCGCCCGCCTTCATGGCGGAAGCACGCCTGCGCATCGCCGCCGAATGGCAACCACAAGACCTCGCCCAGACAAGTGATCTCATTGAAACGGGCCAGCTCGATTTGAGCGGCCTGGTGAGCGACCGGCGCCCTGCCGATGAGGCGACCAGCGCCTATCCACACGCTTTCGGTGACCCCGATTGTCTCAAAATGGTTCTCGATTGGAGAGGCTGCGCATGACTATGTTGGACACCCAAACCGAGGCGTTGCGCGACGAGGCTTCGCAAGAGCCCGATCCCGTACACACTGGTGAAGTGACCAGCGAAACGCAGGTTATCGCGATTTATGGCAAGGGTGGCTCGGGTAAGAGCTTTGCTTTGTCCAACCTCAGCTACATGATGGCGCAGCAAGGCAAACGTGTGCTGTTGATCGGCTGCGATCCGAAATCTGATACGACCAGCCTGCTGTTCGGCGGCAAAAGCTGCCCAACCATTATTGAAACCTCTTCCAAGAAAAAGCTAGCGGGCGAA
>JBCBDF010000331.1:0-2094 GCA_038529875.1 Pseudomonadota bacterium
AAGGGTTGCACTCGCGCTCGACTAACGGCAGGACGCGGGAAACTTGGCCGCTCGTGGTGAGCCTGTCGAACCGCGAGCCTCGCGCGCCGTCCCGCCCTTCGACAGGCTCAGGACGAACGGACCTCTTGTGACTTCCAAATTCGACAAAGCGAAACTTCCTAGCCGCCACGTCTCGGTCGGGCCGGAGCGCGCGCCGCACCGTTCCTATTACTACGCGATGGGCATGACCGAGGAGGAGATCGCGCGTCCCTTCGTCGCGGTCGCCAGTGCGGGGAATGACAGCGCGCCGTGCAATACGACGCTCGATCCGCAGGCGAATATTTGCCGCGAAGGTGTGATCGAGGGTGGAGGGACGCCGCGCCGCTTCAACACGATCACCGTCACCGATGGCATTGCGATGGGGCATCAGGGCATGAAAAGCTCTCTCATCAGCCGCGAGGTGATCGCTGACAGCGTGGAATTGTCCGTACGTGGCCATTGCTATGATGCGCTGGTCGGCTTTGCCGGGTGCGACAAGAGCTTGCCCGGCATGATGATGTCGATGCTGCGGCTGAATGTGCCGAGCATCTTTGTTTATGGCGGTTCGATCTTACCCGGCACTTTCCATGACAAGGACGTTACCGTCGTCGATGTGTTTGAGGCCGTGGGCCAGCACGCGGCGGGCAATTGCCCTCTGCAAGAGCTGATCGCGCTCGAAAAGGTTGCCTGTCCGGGCCACGGCGCTTGCGGTGGTCAATTCACCGCGAACACTATGGCTTGCGTAGGCGAGGCGATTGGATTGTCATTGCCGAACAGCAATATGGCACCCGCTCCCTACAAGTCGCGTGAAGAGATCGCTCGCGCTGCGGGGCGGCAGGTGATGGAGCTGCTTGAGATGAATTTGCGCCCGCGCGACATCTGCACCCGCGAAGCGTTTGAGAATGCCGCGCGGGTGGTCGCGGCGACCGGCGGATCAACCAACGCGGCGCTGCATCTACCCGCCATGGCCAGCGAAGCGGGAATTGAGTTCGACCTGTTCGACGTGGCCGAAATCTTCAAATCCACGCCCTATATCGCCGACTTGAAACCGGGCGGGAAATACGTCGCCAAGGACATGCACGAAGCGGGCGGGGTCTATATGGGCATGAAAACGCTGCTGGATGGCGGCTTCCTTGACCCCAATCCGATCACCGTTACCGGAAAGACCATCGGCGAGAACATCGAAGAGATTACGTGGAACCCCGATCAGAAGGTGTTCTACGATGTGAAGCAGCCGATCACGCCAACCGGCGGAGTGGTGGGCCTGAAAGGCTCGCTCGCGCCCGATGGCGCGATTGTGAAGGTCGCGGGGATGGAGCGCCTGCAATTCACCGGCCCTGCGCGCGTGTTCGACTGTGAGGAGGACGCCTTCGAAGCGGTCGAAAATCGCGATATTGCCGAGGGCTGCGTTATCATCATCCGCTACGAAGGGCCAAAAGGCGGCCCCGGCATGCGTGAAATGCTCTCCACTACCGCTGCGCTTTATGGGCAGGGAATGGGTGAGAAGGTTGCGCTGATAACCGATGGCCGCTTCTCCGGCGCGACGCGCGGGTTCTGCATCGGCCATGTCGGCCCCGAAGCGGCGGATTGCGGCCCGATCGCTTTGGTTGAGGATGGCGATGAGATTGCCATTGATGCCGAGGCGGGCACGATTGACCTGAATGTCCCCGAAGACGTGCTGGCGGAGCGCCGCAAGAGCTGGAAACCACGCACCAATGATTACCAGTCGGGCGCCTTGTGGCGCTATGCCCAGAATGTGGGCCCGGCGAGCAAGGGCGCGCTGACCCATCCCGGCGCAGGATCAGAAACCCATGTCTTTGCGGATATTTAGCAAAGGGTTATCGGCCAACCTGCTCATGCCTGAGGTGTGCCTGTGACGATCTCCACGGATCGCCAAATCCTCACCGTCGCGCAGATGCAGGCGGCAGAACAGGCGATCTTCGATACCGGGATCACTGTCGATGAATTGATGGCCGTCGCTGCGGGTGGGGCGGCGGAATGGATCCGCCGGATCGCCGC
Source organism: Pseudomonadota bacterium (assembly GCA_038529875.1). Lineage (GTDB taxonomy): Bacteria > Pseudomonadota > Alphaproteobacteria > Sphingomonadales > Sphingomonadaceae > Erythrobacter. The sequence continues at coordinate 2,038 of JBCBDF010000331.1, forward strand.
AGGGCGATCTGTTACTGTGCTGTGCGGGCCCGGAAACAATGGCGGGGATGGCTATGT
>JBCBDF010000332.1:0-2056 GCA_038529875.1 Pseudomonadota bacterium
CTGCGCGAGCTGATCCGGATTCCAGATCGTGAAGAAACGCCCGCCACCGTGGAAATAAAGCCCATCATCGACCTGCGCGAGACTGCGCAGGTGCTCTGGCATTACGAAGCGCCCGCTATCGTCGAACGGCACTTCAACAAAGCCGAACAGCTGCATGGCGCGCAAATCGCGGTCGAAATCCTTATCAAGGCGGGTTGCGCGATCTTCCTCGCGCTCTAGCTGGTCTTCGAGCTCGCTCTTTCGCGACAGGCCAAAACCCGTCAGGCAGTTCCAGCGCTCGTGCTTTGCAAGGCACAGAACGCGCCCTGCAGAGCTTTCTTTTACAGCTTTGCGGAACAGGGGAGGCAGCACAAAGCGGCCCTTATCGCCGGCGGGCGAATAAGCTTGACCACTGTAACCTGCGAACGACACGCGCTCCAACTCCCCACGATACCCGCGACTTACGGGTTTAAAACTCCCCACCCCTTGCGGGGCCGCAAACACGCCTTCTTCGCCGCCGCCAGCGCGCAAACGCGAGCAGCGCGCCAACCGAAAATGGCGGCGCAGCACAAACCGACATGTTTGATGGAACCCGGTAATATCGTGGGTTTAGCCGGGATGGAAGGGGTTTTTACGGGATTTAACGGGATAACATGGTAAATATATGAATCAAAACACTATTCTTAAACCCTTGCTCGCCCAACTACTTAGGTTGAGAGCCTAAGACCCCGCTGCAAAAGGCTGTTTTTCCGCTGAAAACCCGCGAATTCCCGAGAATCGAGTCGCTGCTCCCAGACGCTTCCCGCGAAATCCCCGATCGTGAAATTCGCCCGGCTCACCGGCAAACGCGCTCTAATTGAAAGCATAGTCAAAAAGACTCGCAAGGGTAGCGCCATTCTCGCCGACCAATTCCTGATGCTCGAACAAGGCTGCATCTGCGATTACCGTGACCTGCCCCTTGCCAATTGCGCATTTCGCCACCGCCCCTTGCGCCGCCAGAGTGCAATTGTCGCTGGTTGTCGCCAAGAAACCCGGCAGAGCAAGCGGAATTTGCGCGTACCCCAAATCCTCCTCGATCACAGTCAACTCCTGCCCCTCATCAAAGCTGACACCCAATCCCCATCGCTCGATAACCGGAGGAATGAGTGCGCTCATCGTCGGCAGGCGCGGATCGCCCAGCGCCAGGTCGTATTCACCGGTCAGCGCTGGATCGAGGGCGATCAGCAAGTCGCCTCCATCGCGCACCCAATCATCAAGCGCTACGTTGTCTTGCGGCGATAACCCGCGCGGCTGAATCACCGCCATGCGCTCCAGACCGGCGAGCGGATCAATGTCGGCATCAGTCGGGGAAAGCGCGGGAATGGCGGACAGCGTATCGAGCGGCACGAGAGTAAAACAGCGCTCGATTGCTGCCCTCTGCCAGGTGTGCGCTTCGCCACCGCTCGCCAGATCGGATAGATCGGCACCCAGCGGCCAATAGATTGGCAGGCTGGTCATAAGCCCCAACGGAGGTGGCGGCTCTGAGGCATCGCTCAGTCCAATTGCACAAGCTTGATCAGTGCCAGATGGCGCTTCCGGTTCGGCTACCGAGCCGTCTTCCATATCGCCAGTGCAAGATGCCAATACGCCAATGGCAACCAAATGCGACGGCAAATGCCTTAGTCTATTGCTCCTCGGCATTTTCGGGCAGCAGGTCGATGGGCTCCTCGCTCATATCCAGACCTTCTCCCATTTCGGGAACAATCGCAGCTTCCTGCGTCGGTGTGGGGCTTGGCTCAACTGGCAAATCGGGCACAACACCCGCATCGGCCAATGGATCGCGCAAGGGCGCGGATTCGCTCGGCTCGGTCGTTGGCGCAGCCTCTGGAACCGCCGTTTCTTGCGACACTAGGGCACGGCCCTGAATTATGCTGGCAAGGCCCACTAGCAGCACCATGGCAGCAAGGCCGGAAAGGCCGACCTGCAGACGCTGCATCGCCTCATCGCGCGTTCCGCCAAACGGGACACCCGCGAGCTCAGCATCAGCGCTCGCCCCGCCCGTATTGGGCGCATTGCCAACGACTTCATCGCCGCGCGT
>JBCBDF010000333.1:0-2033 GCA_038529875.1 Pseudomonadota bacterium
AGGCCACCGGCAACCGCGCCGAGGACTGTGCCAAGGGTGCGGTCACCCCGGCGATCGACTTCGCGACCGAGCAATGCGCCGACGCCCGCGCCGATGATTAGGCCGGTCGTGCCGTTGTCGCGCTTGCAATAATAGCGACCGTCACGCCCGCGCCATACGCGATCACCACGGCGGATTTTGCGCGGCTCGCGATAGCGGCCATAGCGATCATAGCGGCTGTGTCCGCGACCCCGACGATATTCATAATCATCGTCCCAATCGTCATCATAGTAATGAGCAGTTGGGGTTAGTTGATCGAGAGGCAGCATCATCACTGTTGGTGCGCCCAGATCGGGTGAAATGCTCCGCGCAATTTCAGCGGCCTGCGCCGGAGCAGCGGCGATTGCGAGTGTGCCAGCTGCTGCGAAAGTAGCGATAATCTTCATGGCGATTCCCTCTTTTCTGTCGAGTTCCCTGACTGGGTGAGAGAACAATCGTTCAGAAAAGAAGAATGCCAGATGAACGACTTGTTGGGAATTCCGTTCAGGCGACGGGCCGATTTGATTAAGCGATGAGTTGAGCGATCAGCCCAATTTTGCTCTGGCTTTCGCTTTGAGCTTGGGCGCGAGAGACTTGAGTTCTGACAACTCGCGAAGCTCTTCGCGCGATCCCTTGCCAGCGATCAGAGCGGTGAAAGTGCGGGCAACGCTCCAATCCCGCGCACCTATGCTGACACGTTCGAGCATATCGCCAGCTTGCGCTTCGCCTTCTTGGATAACGCGGAAATACCAACCACAGCGCGCGGTCTGAATGATCGTCGCAACCATCTTCTTTACGCCAAAACGATGCTCGATCTTCCAGCAGGGTTGGCGGGGCTGGCTGACCTCCAGCAGGGCGGTGCCAAGCCGGAATCGATCGCCGATATGGACATCTTCTTCGGTGAGGTCGCTGACCGAAAGGTTGGACCCGAATGCGCCCGGCTCGCTCAGCAAGGGGTGATCGTCAAGTCGTTCGCGCCAAAAAGCATGATGATCGGCAGGGTAGAGGTGGATTGCCATTTCCGGCCCGCCATGCACTTTTCGGTCGGCCTGTTCGTCGGGGACGAGCCCATCTATGTCGATTTGCACGAGGCCTGCGAGTGGCTGCTTGCCAATCGCGCTTGTCTCGCCATCACGAAATTCGCGCGCGCTGCCGACGCAGATGGCGGTGACTTCTCGCTTCATGCTTTCCTCATTGTGAGTGCGATCCAGTCTCGCTGTGTGCCATCTGCACCTTTGCCGGGATAGATTTCCTCTTCAACGCACTCAAAGCCCGCATCATGATAACGCGTGCGAAGCCATTGCGGTGAAGGGAAATTATGTAGCCGTCCAAGCAAATCACGTCCCTCGCCATCGCCAAGCTTGAAGTTGGCGAAGTGCAGGCCGTCTGGCCGCAAAGCGCGGTGGATTTGGTGAAGCACGCCTAGCAGCTCGGCGCGCGGACAGTGCAGCAGGCAGGCATGCGCCCACACCGCATTATACTCCGCTTTGGCATCTAACTCGTCGAAGCGCATCACGCGCGCGCCAAGGTCAAAGCGTTCATTGGCCTTTCGCGCCATCGCCTCCACGCCATCGGTCGCGTCGAGCTCAAAGCCGCGCGCGGCAATTCTGGCAGAATCCTGTCCGCCGCCGCAGCCGAGTTCCAGAATGGATGCAGCATCTTCCAAGCGGTCAAGGAAAGGGTCGAGATGGCGGCTGTGAGTTTGCGCAAAGCTCAATGTGTAATGCGGCGCCTGCTCTTGGTAGAAAGCGTAGGTGGCCGGATCCACGCTCACTCGCCCGACGCAGCAGCCTCAGCGGCGGCTTCGCGGTCTCTTTGCGCGCGGCTTTTCTTCTCGGCGGCCGTCTTGAGCTGCCCGCAGGCGGCATCGATATCGCGACCGCGCGGGGTGCGGACAGGCGCGCTGATCCCGCCCTCGAACACGATGTTGGAAAAGCTCTTGATCCGCTCTGGCGTCGAGCATTCGTAATTCGCACCAGGCCAAGGGTTGAACGGGATCAGATTGACCTTGGCGG
>JBCBDF010000334.1:0-1998 GCA_038529875.1 Pseudomonadota bacterium
CTACCCAACACCGTTCTGCTCGATAACGCGCTTGCCAGCATGGGGGCGGGGCTGCCGTCTGCGATGATGAGTGCGATGCTCTATCCGGAACGCAAGGTGATGGCGATTTGCGGCGATGGCGGCTTTATGATGAACTCACAGGAGCTTGAGACTGCCGTTCGACTTGGCCTCAACCTGACAGTTTTGATCCTGCGCGATGACGCCTACGGGATGATCCGCTGGAAGCAGGCCAATATGGGTTTTAAGGATTATGGCCTGACGTATGGCAATCCTGATTTCGTCAAATATGCAGAGAGCTATGGAGCGCATGGTCACCGTGTGACCAGCAGCGAACACCTTACCGACGTGCTGGCTCACACTCGTGATACGCCTGGCGTCCATGTGATCGATTGTCCGGTCGACTATTCCGAGAATGATCAGATCCTGAATCACGATATCAAGGAACTGAGCGCAAAGCTTTGAGCGGGAAAGAGGACAGAACGATGCCCCAATTGAAATACACCTATCCGCTCTATCTCAACAACAAACCTGCGCAGCCCAACACCGATTTGGCGGTGACCGACAAATATACCGGCGAGGTCGCGTTCCGCACCGCGCTGGCTACGCCTGATATCATCGATGAAGCAATCGCGGGTTCGGTGCGCGCGGCAAAGCCGATGGCGCGACTTGCCAGTTATGAGAAGCAGGATGTGCTGATGCATTGCGTCAGCCGCTTCAAGGAACGCTTTGATGAACTCGCCTATGCCTTGTGCGTGGAGGCGGGCAAGCCGATTAATGACAGCGAGGGCGAGGTCACCCGCCTGATCGACACGTTCCGCATCGCTGGCGAAGAGGCGGTGCGCAATTACGGTGAGGTCATGCCGCTCGACATCTCCGAGCGCGCGAAAGGCTATTCCGCGATGTGGAAGCGTGTGCCGATTGGCCCGTGCAGCTTCATCTCGCCCTTCAATTTTCCGCTCAATCTCGCCGCGCACAAGATCGCCCCGGCCATCGCAATGGGATGTCCATTTGTGATGAAGCCCGCGAGCAAGACTCCGCTGGGCGCGCTGATCATGGGCGAGGTTTTGGCCGAGTGTGATGTGCTGCCCGAGGGCGCGTTTTCGATCTTGCCCGCCAGCCGCGATGGCGCCGACCTGTTCACGACTGATGAGCGGTTGAAGCTGCTCAGCTTCACAGGCTCACCTGGCGTTGGCTGGGCGCTGAAAGCAAGGGCAGGCAAGAAACCGGTAATCCTGGAATTGGGCGGCAATGCCGCAGTAATTGTCGATCATGATGCTGACCTCGATGATGCGCTGGAGCGGATCATTTTTGGCGCGTTCTACCAATCCGGGCAGAGCTGCATCGGCGTGCAGCGGATCATCATCCACGAAGATGTCTACGATCGGTTCAAGGACATGCTGGTTGCCAAGACCGAGACGCTGATCGCAGGCGATCCGAAAGACCGCGACACCTTTATCGGTCCGATGATCTCCGAAGGGGAGGCCATGCGCCTCAAGGGCTGGATCGATGAGGCGGTCGAAGGCGGGGCGGACCTGCTCACCGGCGGCGACCTGACCAATGGCAATATGCTGGAGGCAACCTTGCTCGAAAACGTGCATCCTGATGCAGCGGCAATCAATGAAGAGGCATTCGGCCCGCTCGCGATCCTGCAGAAATTTTCCGATTTCGACGCGGCCCTGGACGAAGTGAACCGCTCAAAATTCGGGCTTCAAGCGGGCATCTTCACCCGCGACCTGTTCAAGATGTTCGATAGCTGGGACCGGCTCGATGTCGGCGGTATCGTGATCAATGACGTGCCCAGCTACCGCGTTGACAACATGCCTTATGGCGGGGTGAAGGATTCCGGAATGGGCCGCGAAGGTATCCGGTTCGCCATGGAAGACATGAGCGAAATCCGGAACCTTGTGGTGCGACGTTGATCTGGGTTCCTGAGCCACCCGCGCCCTCCACCCTTCCACCCGGAGCCTGCCGGGATACCATCCGGGTGGAAGGGTGGAG
>JBCBDF010000335.1:0-1977 GCA_038529875.1 Pseudomonadota bacterium
GTAGCGCTTGAGCAGCTTCACGATCCGCGGCGCGCCCGCCTTGATGCCGTAGAGGTAATTGGATTCATTCGAGTAATTGCGCATTTTCGACTTCACGAAAACGCCCAGCTCATCAACCGGCTCCATCCCGCGATCGCCGCGGGCAATGGTCATCTCGCTGCCCTCTTCGACATTGACGACAACGCTCAGCGCCATCTTTGCCCCGTCCGGCCAGTCTATTCTCTCTTCAGTCAGCACAAATATCTCCGTTCGGTTCGAGCGAAGTCGAGAACCGTTCGCGCTGATGTGTCTCGACTTCGCTCGACACGAACGGGATTGGGATGGCGCAGCACGTCACCGATCAATGCATCTCCTCGCCGCCGCTCACGTTGAGTGCCTCGCCAGTGACATAGAAAGCCTCATCGCTGGCGAGCCAAGTGCACGCGGCGGCGGTGTCAGACGGAAGACCGGGCCGCCCCATCGGGTTCTTGGCGGCCATGTTTTCAAGATATGCCTCAACCGTTTCGAAGCCGAGCAGCTTTGAAAAATACTCGTTCTGCTTCACGCCCAAGCCTGTGGTCACATGGTTCGGGCAGACAGCATTCACGGTGATACCATGCGCGCCCAGTTCAACCGCACTCGCCCGGGTGAGCCCGACCATGCCGTGCTTGGAAGAGACATAGGCGGGCAGGTGCGGGAAGCCAGTCTTGGCAGCTTGCGAAGCGATGTTGATAATGCGCCCACCACTGCCCCTATCCACCATCGCGCGCGCCGCCGCCTGGGTGCAATAGAATGCGCCGGACAGGTTGACCGAGAGGACCTGGTCCCAGTCATCCGCAGTGTCGACTTCGAGCAGCGGCTTCATCTTGAACCCGATCCCGGCATTGTTCACGAACACGTCGACAGCGCCGAAATTCTCGATCGTCTTGGCTACCAGCGTCTGGCATTGGTCCGCCTTGGAAACATCGCAGGCAATTGTCGCCACCCCAGCACCAGAAGCATCGCCACGCGCGCGCAATTCTTCGGCCACTGCTTCCGCTTCGTCATCGATGGTGAGGTCGGACACGACGCAATTCGCGCCTTCATCGGCAAAGGCCTGCAAGATGCCTTGACCCAGCCCCTTCTGCTTGCCCGATCCGGTCACGACGATGGTCTTCCCGGCGAATTTCGACACCTTACAAATCCTCTGTCAGGATGAATTGCGGGCTGTCGGCATAATCCTGAAACGGCGCAGCCTTGGCCTGGAATTCCGGGTCCGACACATCCGCAACGAAATCGTCGAGATTGGTGATGTCGAGCACTTCGAAATAGGCATAGGGCGGCGGCGTATCGGGATCGCCGAACAGGCCGGTGGCCTTGTGCACGGTGAAGCTGTTAACCGAAGGCAAAGCGCTCGCGGTCGGCACGTCCTTCGTCTTCGCCCACTCTTCATATTCAGCCACATCAGTGCCAGGTTTCAGGTTGAACGGAACGATTATTCGCATATCGTTTCTCCCACGGGTTGAGGCGCGCGATAGGCGCCAAGTTTGGTATCGAGGCGGCGGGCGAGCTGGAATAGACCCGCTTCTGCCCCCGCATCGCCGACCAGTTGAATGCCCATCGGCAAACCATCAGCAGTAAAGCCCATCGGCAGGCTGATAGCGGGCAGTCCAGCTATGCTCGCAAGGCAAGTGAAATCGGCCTGCGCGGCGGGCTCAGGCTCGTCGTGCGCGAACGGCAGATTGGGCACGGTGGGCAGGATGAGGAAGCCGTGCTCGGCGATAATCCTGCAGACTGCGCCGCGCGTGTCGGCCAGAATTTGCTGATCCTCAGCCCAGTCTTCATCTGAGCGCCTTGGGCCATAGATCAGCAGCTTCGCCAAATGATCCGATACGTTAGCGCCGGCCAGATCATCGGCCATGAATTTCGATACGCGGATAAACCCAGCAAAGCGAATGCGGCTTTGCTTGTTATCAAGCGAGACCTTGGCCGGTGGGCTCTCCAACGCAGCGACGGCGC
>JBCBDF010000336.1:0-1880 GCA_038529875.1 Pseudomonadota bacterium
TCGCCGCGCGCACGCTGCCGGTGCCGATGATGAACATCATCAATGGCGGCGAACATGCCGATAACCCGATCGACATTCAGGAATTCATGGTGATGCCAGTCGGCGCGCCAACCCTGGCCGAGGCTGTTCGATGGGGTTCGGAAATCTTCCATACGCTTAAGAAAGGGCTGTCGGACAAGGGGCTGGCAACCTCAGTCGGCGATGAGGGTGGTTTTGCGCCTGATCTCGCCAGCACGCGCGCTGCGCTTGATTTCATTATGACATCGATTGAGCAAGCCGGTTTCAAGCCCGGCGATGACGTGGTGCTGGCGCTTGATTGCGCAGCGACCGAATTCCACCGCGACGGCAAGTACGAGATTTCAGGCGAGGGCCTGTCGCTCGATCCACAGGGCATGACGGACTATCTTGCCAAGCTTTGCGGCGATTACCCGATCCGCTCCATCGAAGACGGTATGGATGAAGATGACTTCGAGGGCTGGGCTGCGCTGACCGAGGCAATTGGCGACAAGGTTCAGTTGGTGGGCGACGACCTGTTCGTGACCAATCCGGAACGCTTGGGAATGGGAATTTCCAAGGGGTTGGCAAACTCGCTTCTGGTGAAGGTCAATCAGATCGGCACGCTGACTGAGACGCTGGCGGCGGTGGATATGGCGCACCGCGCAGGCTACACCTCCGTTATGAGCCACCGTTCGGGCGAGACCGAGGATGCGACCATCGCTGATTTGGCAGTTGCGACCAATTGCGGCCAGATCAAAACCGGCTCACTCGCGCGCTCTGATCGTCTCGCGAAATACAACCAGCTGATCCGTATCGAGGAAGAGCTGGGGGCCAGTGCGCATTATGCAGGCCGCGAGTGTTTTGGAGCGTTGAGCGGGTAACTCAACCGCCCAGCGCCAGCCGACCTAGCTGGCCTGCGATCAAGTTCAGGTCACACCGCGCCGAACCGCTTCCGCGAAGTATCGGTCCATCGCGGACAGTCCGCTATCGGTGAGCTTTACCAGCACTCGGCGTTGATCTTCAGGGTCATGATCGCGGGTCACCAGCCCCTGTTCGGTAAGGACGCCAAGCCAACGCAGGCCCGTTGTCGGCGGTGAGGCAGAGCCAATGCACGCGCTTGAAACCGACACAGCCTTGCCTTCATTATGCGCCACGTAAAGGTCGAGCAGGATGTCCCAGGCCGGTTCGCCAAACAGGTCGGGGTCGCCAAAGATCGTGCCTCGCGCCCGCCGTACGTCGTAGGCTTTGCGGGCCGCATCAGCATATTCCTGGCGCTTTCGGGCGACCTCAGAGGCGCCGGCAGTTGATGGGCGAGCCCTATTTTGAGCCGCAGACGGCCCATCGCGATCTGCCAGCCTTGTGGTGGCATCCAGCATCAGTCCAAGCTCTTCGGTCCTCAACTTCTCCGCAATCGCCACAAGCTGGTCTGCGACCGGAGAGAGGCTGCCGCTTTCGACGGTTTTTTCTGATGAACCGCCTCTATTGGGGAGGTTCCGCTCCTTATCCTCCATATTCACAACCGATTGATTATAGATACTGTATTAGAACTCACGCGCTGCAAGCGACCCTCCTGCAAGATGAAGCAAGAAGACAAGATCAACGGCTATGCGCCGCTCATGTGCTTGCTACATGAATTCTCTCCATAATGGAGTGGAGCGGGTCTGGCTGTACGTACGACTACTGATTGAAGGGTTTTGGGGGCTTTGGGCCTTCGATGCCCGACGAGTAATCGAGCCGCAGTTTATTGATTGCCGCGTCTACGTGAGCAGCAGCTATAAAGGCACCAATCCTGTCGAGATGCGCTAGCTGCGCCTCCAGTGTGAGAATGATTGGCGCAATCTCGCCCGGAATTGCGGTCTCTTGAGCATTCACGATTATTATTG
>JBCBDF010000337.1:0-1804 GCA_038529875.1 Pseudomonadota bacterium
GGAAGGGATGCCGTGGCTCGGCACGTTCCACTCGATCGGCGCGAAGATGCCGCCCCACACGCTCACGCATCTCGCGCGCGGCCTTGTTGGTGAAAGTCACGCAGAGGATCTGGCTGGGCCAGGCGCGTCGCGTCGCCACCAAATGCGCAAGCCGCGCGGTCAAGGCGGCGGTCTTGCCGGTTCCGGCCCCTGCCAGCATCAGCACGGGGCCTTCTGTCGTAAGCACAGCCTCACGCTGGGGCGCATTCAATTGCGCGGCATAGGCGGGCACTTGCGCGTCATCACTCGGGGGCGAATTGGCAGGGAGAGATAGCGGATCTGTCATAACGGTATCTGTGAACAGGTAGAGAACGCAGCGGCGACCCGCAAGCATGCATATTCGCCCATGCCCGGGTCATTTGGGGAATTTTCGACCCGCAATCTCAACCCGCCGCGCTTTCGCAACGCATGGCGATTAGCCGTGCCGAAGCTGCGCTGCGCTCGGTTCCCAGCCCTTCGCGAACGCCAAAGCTGCGGGCATAAGGATAGCGCTTGCTCCGAGGGGAACTCACAAGGGCAGGCGGGTCGCGTTCGTAACGCTTGGGAAAACTTTATTGGAGAATCCCATGCGTAAATCACTTTCAATTCTTTCTGGCGCTGCACTTATGGCGCTTGCCATTCCCATCGGTGCAACTGCCGTAGCGCAAGACGAGATGCCACCGGCCACGTCGAGCGATATGACGCCCGATCAGACGGCGGCCTATGACAGTTGGCCACCCGATCAACAGGCTGCCTACGATGCGTGGCCGATGGAAACGCGTGGGTATTACTGGACGCTTGCTCCCAATCGTCAGGATCTGTTCTGGCGTCTCAGCGATGAGGATCGCGTGCTAATCACTTCCATGAGCGGCCCGGATCGCGAATCGACCTGGCAGATCATCGAGGCGCGTGCGGCGGGTGGTGAAACCCCACCGAGCGAGCCTGCGCCCGATGCACCAATGGAGGAAATGCCAGCTGAAGAACCTCAGTCTTAGTCCATGAATGAGGGTGGCGTGTAACTATCGAGGGTCGATTTAGCTTAAGATGGTTTGCGTCAAATCGGGTCGGGCGGCGGGGCGGCAGTGTCCTCTGCTAAATGTCTTGGTTTGGGCGAAACAAGGTCAGTTTCCCTTTGCCAACCCGCCGCTCGGTCTCGATCTCCAGGCCCTTCACACTCGCATCTTCCTCGCGCGCTGCCTCTAACGCGATCCATGTCGCCGGACCGATCCAACAAAGCCGTTGGAGCCGGTCGAGTGCGACCATCCCCGCGCCCGTGTGATAGGGCGGATCGAGCAGGATGAGATCATAGGGTTCGCGTGCCGGGTCAAGCGTCATCACCGACGTCGCCTGAACATCGGTTTGTGCCCTCGCATCCAGCGACGCGATGTTTGCGCGCAAGGTGTCGAGCGCGGCGCGGTCCTGCTCCACGAACAGGCAATGTGCCGCGCCGCGAGATAGCGCTTCCAAGCCCAATGCGCCGGAGCCGGCAAACAAGTCCGCCACTTTCAGCTCGTCGAAACTGCCCAGCCTGCTGGTGAGCATGCTGAACAGAGTTTCGCGCGTGCGATCCGCTGTTGGCCGGGTTGCCTCGCCTTTGGGTGCGTTCAATTTCCTGCCACGCCATTCCCCCGCTACAATTCTCATCGTTCGGGTCTCATTTGCGCGCAGCCCGCTTGAGTGTGCTTACGAACCGATCAAGGTCACCCTTGCGGATGCGAGAGACCTGCCCGCGAGGGAGCTCACCCAGTTGAAACGGGCCATAAGCGGTGCGGATGAGGCGATTCAC
>JBCBDF010000338.1:0-1661 GCA_038529875.1 Pseudomonadota bacterium
ATGTAGCCGGTGATCCCGCCCAGAATCAGCGCTGCGACAACACGCTGCCACAATGGAATTTGGAACCAAGCACGCAACATCGGCGCGTCTCCCCGTTTATTCTGTTTCAAGCGCAGCCAGTGCCACGCGCGTGTAAATTTTGGCCAGCGTATCAAGATCGTCGATGGCCACTGCCTCGTCGCGCTTATGCATTGTTGCGTTGCAAAGCCCAAACTCAATCACCGGGCAGACATTGCGCAGGAAACGCGCATCGGATGTGCCACCGGTGGTCGATGCTTCGGGATCAATCCCCGTTTCCGCTTTGACTGCGTCTGCGATCATTTGTGAGAACACCCCGGGTTCAGTCAGGAACGGCTCGCCCGAAATTACCGGGTGGGCCGTGCCGCCGTGGCGCGCGGCGATCGCGGCAACCGCTTTAGCGAGCGATGCACCGCTGTGCCGGTCATTGAAGCGGATCGAAATGCGCGCCTTCGCCTTTGCCGGGATTACATTGTGCGCGCGGTTGGGAATATCGATCTCGGTAATCTCAAGATTGCTCGGCTGGAACCAGTCCGTCCCCTCATCGAGATGCAGATTGTTGAGGTCGGACAACATCGCCACCATTGCGGGCAGCGGATTGTCGGCCAGATGCGGATAGGCGACGTGGCCCTGCGTCCCATCGACCTCCAACCAGATATTGACCGAGCCGCGCCGACCGATTTTCATCATGTCGCCCAGCCGGTTGACACTAGTCGGTTCGCCAACCAGGCACAGATCAGGCTGGATGCCCTCCGCGCGCATGTAGTCGATCAGAGCGCGCGTGCCGTGCCGCGCGGGGCCTTCTTCATCTCCGGTGATGATGAAGCTAAGCGTTCCAGCTTCTACCGGAACCTCCGCCACCGCTGCCACCATTGCCGCAATCGAGCCCTTCATATCCACCGCGCCGCGACCGTAGAGCAGATCGCCCCCAGGGCTAGGACGTATCTCTGGCTCAAATGGCGCGCTGGTCCATCCTTCACCAGGCGGCACAACATCCAAGTGCCCGGCAAAAGCGAAGTGCTTCGATCCTTCCGGCCCGCGCCGGATGGCGAAGAGGTTCTCGACCGGTGCCTCGTCGCTGCCTTCTTCGCCTTCGCCTCGAGTGAAGCGATTTACTGCAAAGCCAAGCGGCGTGAGCATCGCCTCCAGCTCGTCAAACACCTTGCCTGTTGCTGGCGTTATGCTCGGCGCGGCGATCAATCGTTGCGCAATTTCAAGAACCCTGGTCATCGTCTGGGACTTAGCAGGGCTTACTCATTCGCCAAACCTGCTTTTCATTGGCGTCGCCTCTCAGGTTCCCGCAGTGGGCCAGGTGCAAAAGCGCTTTCAAGCAATTCCGCAATCCTGATACCGGCCTGCTGAACCCGGCGGCGCGCTACAGGAACGCCTTGCACGATGTCTTCCTGGCTCAGGGCGGTTTTGTCAGGGAGTTCAACAGCGCAAACGTCCTGCGTGTCGAAAGCAGTGGGATACACCATGTCGCGGCTGATCTTCCAACTTTCGCGGCCCCAATCTGCAGGAGTGGCGCCACCCAGGTCAGCCCGCTCAGCCAAGCTGTAACGCCGCACTATGGGCCGCTCTCCGCTGGTGATCGCCCGCTCTGCCAAGGGCCCGTCCCATATCCAATGCAGGTTAAGGCTCGG
>JBCBDF010000339.1:0-1569 GCA_038529875.1 Pseudomonadota bacterium
CTATGCCGAGGGGGACAAGCTTGCGTTGCTTCGCGCCAAGGCGCTTTTCGATGATCGGCGTGAGACCGGGTTCGTCCAGCAACGGCTTGAAGACTTGATACTCATCGGGTTCGACGGAGCCCTGCACAACACTCTCACCGAGGCCCCAAGCGGCGTTGATCAAAACAACTTGATCAAAGCCGGATTCCGTATCGATCGAGAACATCACGCCGGCGCCCGCCAAGTCGGAGCGGATCATCATCTGCACGCCGACCGATAGCGCCACTGCCTGATGCTCGAAGCCCTTGGCCTCGCGATAGGCAATCGCGCGATTGGTGTAGAGCGAGGCGAAGCAGCGGCGGCATGCATCGAGCAGCGCCTGCTCCCCGCTGATATTCAGGAAGGTTTCTTGCTGCCCGGCAAAGCTGGCATCGGGCAGGTCTTCGGCCGTGGCGCTTGATCGGACAGCTACGCTAATCTGCTCGCTGGTGCAGCGGCTCTGCAATTCGCGATAGGCGGCAACTATCCCGGTCGCGATGTCCTCTGGCCATTCGCCCTCGAGGATTGCTTCGCGAATGGCCGCACCTGTCTCTGACAATGTTGATGTGCCGTCCTGAAAGCGCGCAAGCTGGCGGGTGATCGCCTCATCAATGCCATTTTCCGCAAGAAAGCGGCGATACACCCCCGCAGTCGTCGCAAAGCCGGGCGGGACATGAATGCCGTGCTTGGCCAGCGCACCGATCATCTCGCCCAGAGACGCGTTCTTGCCACCGACCAATGCAGTATCGGCATTGGTGAGGTCTTCGAACCAGCGGATCGTCTCTTGCGTGCTCAAGCGCTTTGACCTCTCATCGTCCCTCTTTTTAGCCTTCGCTAACAGCAGGCTCAGGCCACATGGCGCGGATGTCACGCGGCAGCGATCGCACGACTTTGTCGATCTGGCCGCGCGAGATATGCCGCTCCAGCACGCCGAAAACTGAACTCACCGCCAGGCTTGGGTTCACACCCCTGCTTTTGCTCAGCTTGTCGGCCACGGACTTTAGGAAATCGTCGGCGCTGTCATTGGCATTGGGCAGTCCGGTTGGATCGAACCCTTCATAGAAAGTTCCACGGATTACGAGGGGGAGCTGCGCGCCGAAATGCGCCAACAGCTCAAGCGGTAGATGGTCGCGCAATTCTTGCAGGACAACGGACAGGACGCGCCAGGCAAAGCCGCGATCGGGGCCGATTTCCGTCATGATTTCATCGAGCCAGACCGCTGTCGTGTGCAGGCTCTTGTCGAATTGGGGGAGGATCGTGGTGCTCATAAGGCTCTCCGGGATCTGTGTTGGAATAGCGCCAAGGGTAAATCCTGGGTCGATCCGGGTCGCTACGCAGATTTCCGGATGTCGAATTGGCTGCTGGGAGTGGGGTTTTTCGTCTTCATACCCTCGGAACATTGCGTAAAGTCGCGAAGACACGTGATGATATGTCAGCGTTATGGAAGTGGGCCTGAAAGAGAGCGACACGAGCGAAAGCGACGCTGCGTTCAGCGGTCGCGACCTGCGCATGCACTTCGGTTTCGCCGGTAATGTAGATTTTGCGCAGGTC
>JBCBDF010000340.1:0-1467 GCA_038529875.1 Pseudomonadota bacterium
TAACAGACGATCATCCATGGGCGCAGGCCTTCGTGATTATCGAAGCGCACCCAATAATCTTGGCCCCGTAAAGCAGTATCATCGATCCAGCCCGTGACTGACACCAACTCGACCTCACCCTCCGGCAATGCCCAAACCGTCGAACAAGCGGCAGGCATTGATGCTGTCGCCGAACCTTCAAGCAGCGCGAGCAACGAAGCTGTAAAGGGCGATAAAGCCGAGGAAAAAGTGAATTGGCTGGCCGAACTGCGCGGCCTGGCGCTGATGCTGCTCGCGGTGCTGGCGTTTCACAGCCTGGTCGCGAAGCCGTTCTACATTCCATCAACCTCGATGATGCCAGCGCTACATGTCGGCGACCGCTTGGTCGTCAGCAAATATCCCTATGGCTGGTCCTGGGCCTCGGCCAGTTTTCACCTATTGCCGCGCAGCGAATGGCGCGTTTGGGCCGACATGCCGGAATATGGCGATATCGTCATCCCCGTGCACCCGGAGCGTGACGAGGATTACATCAAGCGGGTTGTCGCCCTGCCCGGTGACACGATCGAAGTCCGAGAAGGTCGCATTTTCCTGAACGGCGAAGCGATCAAGCGCGAAGTGATGCCCGCAGTTCGCATTCCTTTTGAGCCGGAGCTCACCTGCAATGGCGATCCGTGCCTGGGCGCTTTCGAGCCCTATCGTGTGCGCGAAGCCAATGGCGAGCAATTCTTCGAGCCCCCGACTTATCGCGAAACGCTGCCCAATGGCGCGACCTATCTGACGATCGACCACCGCGAGGGGCAGTCGCATGACAATTTTGGACCGCTGACCGTGCCCGAGGGCGAGGTGTTCGTGATGGGCGACAATCGCGATCACTCTGCCGATAGCCGCGCGACCATTCTCGGAAGGGGGCTCGGCGGCCCGGTTCCGCTCGAAAACATTGGCGGGCGGGCCGAATTCATCACCTTCTCGCTCGACGGTTCGACCACATGGAACCCGGCGAGCTGGTGGAGTTCGCTTCGCGGCGAGCGCGCGTGGTCGACCTTGCGCCCTCCTCTGGCAGAGCAATCCTCAGCGGAAACCGAATAGACCCGCAATACGTAGCTGAAGCATGGCCAAGAAATTTCTCTATTTCATCGCAATCGCGATCGTCCTGATCTTCGTGGCGCTGATCACGCTGCGCATCTGGTCGAGCGAATTGACCGCTCTCGCGCTCGTTCCCGACACTGAGTTTATCGAGCAGGAACCGCTGGCGGAAAACGCCTATCAAGACCCGGCGCTGTGGTATTCGCGGCCCGGCATTGGAGTAAGCGATCCGGCACGCTGGCAGCCGGCCTATGCCGAACCCGATACGCCCGACGAGGGCGAAGAGGGAACCGGTGCAGCGGCGGAACAGCGCCCCATCGCGCTGATTCCCGAAGCGCGCGATTTTGCGGTCTTCTTCGTCCACCCGACCAGTTATCTCGACAAGGCGAACTGGAATGCGCCGAT